>PLIC01000298.1 GCA_003139995.1 Candidatus Acidiflorens stordalenmirensis
GACTTTGTCATGGAATCAATTTCGCCAGTCGAGCTTTTCGATGCGACGTTGCAGAGAATTCATCGGCTGCAGCCCAAACTGAACAGTTTCATCACTATAGATTGGCACCGGGCCAGACCCGCTGTCGATTAGGAAGAAATTGTGACTGTGGCAGACAAGCACAGGGTAATTACAACTGAATGGGACGCTGCAACGTAGCAGTCGACAACTCCCAGCCTTTAGGAGGTACGTTATGTCCAACATTGCGAAAGACATCACGTTGCAAGATCCGCTGCTGTTTCGGCAGGCTTGCTACATCGACGGAACGTGGGTGGGGGCGCTCGGCGGCGAGGAAATAATCGTTGACGATCCCGCAACCAGCGAGGTTATTGGAAGGGTACCGAGAATGGGGGCCGCACAGACGCGTCAGGCGATTGACGCTGCTGTTCGAGCGTTTCCCGCCTGGCGCAAGCGGACTGCGAAAGAGCGCGGAGCCGTGCTCAGGCGCTGGTTCGACCTGATGATGTCGAACCAGGAAGCCCTTGCCCGTCTGATGACACTCGAACAAGGAAAGCCCTTAGCTGAATCCCGAGGCGAGGTCGCGTATGCGGCGTCATTTCTCGAATGGTTCGGCGAGGAAGCTAAGCGCGTCTACGGCGATACGATTCCCACCCACCAATCCGACAAGAGGATTGTCGTTGTGAAAGAGCCGGTGGGGGTAGTTGCGTGCATCACGCCCTGGAATTTTCCGCTCGCGATGATCACACGCAAAGCTGGCCCAGCACTCGCCGCCGGTTGCACGGTAGTGCTCAAGCCGGCGTCCCAGGCCCCGTTCTCCGCGCTGGCGTTAGCGGAGCTTGCCGAACGCGCCGGTGTGCCGAAGGGTGTATTCAATGTGATTACAGGGAAAGCGAGCGAAATCGGCGCCGAACTCGCTTCCCATCCTGCGGTGAGGAAACTCTCCTTCACGGGCTCGACGCAAATCGGCAAACTGTTGATGGCGCAGTGTTCGAGTACGGTGAAGAAATTGTCACTCGAACTTGGCGGCAACGCTCCCTTTATCGTCTTTGACGACGCCGATCTGGACGCCGCCGTCGAAGGCGCGGTGGCCTCCAAGTACAGAAACAGCGGCCAAACCTGCGTTTGTACGAACCGCTTTCTTGTTCAGGACAGCATTCACGATGCCTTTGCCGCAAAGCTCGCGACCGCCGTGAAGTCGCTCAGGCCCGCCCCCGGTTTCGAGCCAGGCGCCACACAAGGGCCATTGATCGACGACAGTGCCGTGGAGAAAGTGGAGGACCACATTCGTGACGCGACATCGAAAGGCGCGACAGTTCTTGTTGGGGGACGCCGTCATGCCTTGGGTGGCCGCTTTTTCGAGCCGACCATCCTGACCGGCGTCACGCCGGCGATGACCATTGCCAGCGAGGAGACCTTTGGGCCAGTGGCGCCGCTGTTTCGGTTTAAAACAGAAGCGGACGCCATCGCTCTCGCGAATGATACCCAGTTCGGTCTGGCCGCGTATTTCTTCGGGCGCGACATAGCTCGGGTGTGGCGCGTTGCTGAGGCACTCGAGTATGGCATCGTCGGTATTAATACGGGTCTGATTTCGACCGAGGTCGCTCCCTTCGGCGGAGTCAAGGAGTCGGGACTGGGTCGGGAAGGTTCGAAATACGGTATCGAAGAATACCTCGAAATCAAGTACCTATGCTTCGGCGGCATTGCGCCGCGGTGATCACCGCTAGTATCGTGCCATGGTATCTTGCCATGGACTGGCCGTGATCGGCTGGCAACGGAAAAGGTGGTCCCGGCGATAGTGATCGACAGCGCGTCTTCAAGCGAGAAATGCTTCGAGTGTTTCGCTAGGACTGTCCTGTTTATCCCCGTGCCGAGCCGAAGCCCTCGCCGAGACTTCGTCGTCGTTCGCCACGTGGTTGATCCGGGTGCACACGGGATAGCACCGCATCAGCCGAGCATCGGAGGGTTTCAACAGATCGGACGCCGCACCAACATCCCTCATCCCCGGATCTAGCCATAGGTCGTAGCAATCTGGATAAAGAATGACGGGCATTCGGTCGTGGACGGCTGAGGTCACAGCATCTGGGCTCATGGTAAGGATCGAGCAGGTCTCGACCGCATTGCCGCTTGGGTCTTTCCAGCGATCCTATATGCCCGCGAACGCGAACAACTCGCCTTCGCCGACTTCGAAGGAGTAAGGCTGCTTGGCATTCCCGACCTTCTTGCCGAGTAGGGGACCAACGTTGCTGCTGGTCCCCCTTCTAAGAACCGTGCGTGAGAGTTTCCAACTCACACGGCTCAAGTTTCCAGGAACGCTCAAGTCATGAACGCGCACGATGCGGAGCGACCGCGTGGCGTCTCGAGAGATAAGGGATCCAACTCGGGCCGTAAGGATTTGGGCCGGACCGAACCTTAACATGCCTTACGATTCGCACAGAAGCCGCATGAAACAGGTGGACACGAAGAGGTGATCCCTGCATGTCCCTGGTGTCACCGAAGAACCACCAATCGCGTGTTTTCACACGATCGAAATACTTCTGCTTAATCCAACCAGCCCCTTTTGGGGATGACGGGCTTGCGCCCAGTGCCATAGCATCCTGAATATCGCAGCATCGATTCGGGCGAAGACCGCTTGCAGACGACATGGCGGTGGTAGTTGGCCCATCCCCGTATGATCGGATTTAGTCGACTAATAAGAAGATGAGCGGCTCTACCCAAGAGCTCCCGGACGATCTGTTTCACTTTGGCGAGAATAGATTCAACACTTTCCCGAGCGGGCTTGATAAACAGCTTCCCGTCCACGCTACTTTTTCGATTGCGCGTTCTTAAAGATTTCATCGAAAACGCCTTGACACGCCGCCGATCGTGCAGATACAAGTGGTTATCCTTGGCGCTGGCAATACCTTCCGTGTATTGAGCCGAGATTGGTAAAATGACATCTAGAATGGGGAGCGGTGTTATGGGAAATCAGATTCATGACAGAGCATTTCGGGTGGGCATAGCCGGGCCTGTGGGATCTGGAAAAACCGCTCTCGTGGACCGTCTCAGTAAGAAACTTTTCCCGAAACTCAGTCTTGCTGTGGTCACCAACGACATTTACACGAAGGAGGACGCGGAATTTCTAGTTAGGCAGGGCACACTTCCAGCGGAACGAGTCAAGGGCATCGAAACGGGAGCGTGTCCTCACGCGGCGATACGTGAAGACGCATCCATGAATCTGCAAGCCATCGCGGAGTTTGAGGACAGTCTTCCTGGACTCGATCTGATTTTTGTGGAAAGTGGCGGAGACAACCTGGCAGCCGCCTTTAGTCCTGAACTCGTGGATATTTGGATTTATGTGATCGACGTGGCCGAAGGAGACAAAATCCCCCGCAAGGGCGGCCCGGGCATCATGCGTTCCGACCTGCTGGTGATTAACAAGATTGATCTCGCTCCCTACGTAGGCGCTTCGCTCGAAGTTATGGACCGCGACTCGCGCAAAATGCGCGGCGGTCGGCCCTTCGTCTTCACCAATCTTCGAGAGGACATCGGACTGGAAACAGTGATCGACTGGCTGCAGGAAAAACTGAATCAGCCCACCGGTTCGCGACGTGGATTGACCGATGCTCACTTGCCTTACGCCGAGCGTCCTCATAGCCACGAGCACAGCCATTCTCACGAGCACCCGCATAACCACGTACATGGTCATCATGAGTAGCAAACATTCACAAGCGACGCCGCGTATGGAGCCAGATCCAAACCAAACATTTTCGTCCGCAGCGGATCTAGCTTTTTTGCGCCTCCTTCACCTCTCCGACTCCGCTTTGCCCATTGGCGCGCTCGCCCACTCTTTTGGGTTGGAATCCCTCGTCTCGGCAGAGGCGCTGAACGTCGGCGCCTTGCCGGGATTCTTGCGCGGTTATTTGCAGGAAGCGGGAATGCTTGAAGGTGTGGCCTGCCGTGAAGCTTTCCGACTTGCGCCGGCGGAACAGCAGAAATTCTTCGCCGTCAGATGGATTGAGATCAACGATTGTTTAAGCGCTCTGAAGCCAGCCCGAGAAAGCCGAGTCGCAAGTGCCGCGCTAGGCCGGAATTTTCTCCAAGCCGCTCTTGCGCTTGGTGATTTTCCTGTTCTTCAAGAAGCCCGGGATGCCTCACTCAAATCAATGAGTCTGATGCATCACGCCGCGGCGTTCGGTTTGGTGAGTGCAACGTTTGGCTTCAACGAAACCCACGCTGTTCTCGCATATCTTCACCAGATGACTGCGAGTCTGGTCTCCGCATGCCAGCGCCTGTTGCCAATCGGTCAGAATGCAGCCACGTGCATTCTCTGGAATCTGAAGCCGGCGATCGTGGAAACGTCGGAACTCAGTGCGAACTGCACTCTCGACACGGTGGACTGCTTCATGCCGTTGCTGGATTGGGGTGCCATGGCACATCCCGCACTGCCAACGCGTTTGTTCATTAGTTGAAAGTCTTGACTCAATATGGCTGGAACAGCCCAAAAAGGACTCGCGGAAGGCGCTCCGGACATTCTTGGGCAAAGCCGCGTTCGCGCCACAATGCGCTTGGATTTTGAGTATGATTCCGACGTCGGCAATACCTTCCTGGCCGCAAGCTTACAGGAGCCTCCTCTTAAGGTTGTGCGCGCTTTCACGCTGGAAGACGGAACTGCGCTGGTTCATCTCCACAACGTGTCGGGCGGCTTGCTGGCTGGAGACCATCTCGCCCTAAACGTAAATCTCGGATGCAGCACAAGCGTACAATTGACTACGACCGGTGCTACGCGCATCTACCGTCACCGCCCATACTCTTCCCCCACAACGCAGTGCAACGAGGTTGCTGTTGGAGAAAACGCTTTGCTCGAATACCTACCTGACGCCATGATCCCGTTCGCCGGTGCAAAGTTTCATCAGCGAACATCCATCGACCTTGCTGCCGGGGCCGGGATGTTCTGGTGGGAAATTCTCTCCCCGGGCAGGGAAGCGCGTGGCGAGCTGTTCGACTATGAACAGTTCGACATGCGGACACGAGTAACCGCACTCGGGCGCAAGATCGCTGCGGAGAATATTTCCCTGCGGCCTGGCAGCCAGAACGTTTCTTCCCTTGCGAGGTTGGGACCATATCATTACGTCGCGACGTTTTATGTTTGCCGCGTGGGCCTGAATGCAGGTGTGTGGCACGCCGCTGAAGATCTCCTGCGCAAATTGACCAGCAGGTTGACGCGCCCCGGCGAGATCCTTTGGGGAGTCAGTTCTCTCGTAGCTCACGGCCTGATTGTCCGATGCCTTGCCCGCTGCGGACGAGACATTTTGCCCGGACTTCACAGCGTCTGGCGCGAAGCAAGGCTTTATATATACGGGCGCGACGCGATTCCGCCACGCAAAGTTAACTAAAATGTTTACTGCTGGGATCGTGCGGCGTAATAAGTCAATCGGAGGGCGTTCGTGCATTTAACTCCGCAAGAACAAGAGAAGCTGATGATTGTTGTTGCGGCAGACCTCGCTCGCAAACGCCAAGCCCGCGGCCTAAAACTCAATTATGTGGAAGCCGTCGCCATTCTCACCGCTGAGGTGATGGAAGCAGCTCGTGACTCCAAGACGGTGGCTGAGATCATGAGCTTTGGCGAAAAAATACTCAATCGCGATCAAGTGATGGAGGGCATCGCTGAAATGATTCACGAAGTCCAGGTTGAGGCCACGTTTCCGGATGGCACGAAGCTGGTTACGATTCATGATCCGATCAAGTGACAGCGTGCTCTTGAATGGAGATGCCGCAACCCAACTCATGCGAAGTTTCGAGGTGAAACTATGAAGCCCGGAGAGTACCTGTTGGATCTAGCCGCTGGATCCATCGAAGCAAACAAGGGGCGAAAGGTCTCCCGTGTGATCGTGAAAAATACCGGCGACCGACCTATCCAGGTTGGCAGCCACTATCATTTCCTTGAGACCAACACCTCTTTATCCTTCGATCGCGGAGCCGCTTACGGCATGCGCCTCAACATCGCCTCCGGAACCGCGGTCCGCTTCGAGCCCGGTGAAGAAAAAGAAGTGGAGCTTACGGACTTCGGTGGTCACCGCATCATTCATGGCTTTCACAACCTGGTCGCAGGTGTTCTCGACGATGCCCGGTCGCGCGCCGAGTCTTTGGATCGAGCGCGAAAGGCTGGCTTCTCGTTTCACGAAGGGGGAAAGAAACGATGAGCCTCTCCATCGCTCGCCGCACCTACGCCGACCTTTACGGCCCCACAAAAGGCGACCGCATTCGTCTTGCCGACAGCGAGCTGGTCATCGAAATCGAAAAAGATTTCACGCACTACGGCGACGAAATCACTTTCGGCGGCGGGAAAGTAATTCGTGATGGCATGGGCCAGAGCAGCACTGCTGTCCGCGAAGCACAATCGGGCGCGCTCGACCTGGTTATCACCAACGCCGTGATCCTCGACCACTGGGGAGTCGTCAAGGGTGATATCGGCATAAAGGATGGGCGTATTGTGAGAGTTGGCAAGGCCGGCAATCCCGACACCATGGACGGTGTCGATTTGGACCTCGTCGTCGGGGCGGCCACGGAGGTGATAGCTAGTGAAAATTTGATTGCCACTCCTGGCGGCGTCGACAGTCATATCCACTTCATTTCTCCCCAGCAGGTGTACGTCGCGATTTCGAACGGGATCACCACTATGATTGGCGGCGGGACTGGCCCTGCCACTGGGACCGCCGCGACCACGTGCACTCCCGGAGCGTGGAATCTGGCCCGTATGCTCCAAGCTGCCGAAGCGTGGCCCATGAATTTTGGTTTCTTAGGCAAAGGCAATGCCGCCGCGAAAGCACCTCTCGCCGAACAGATCGAAGCCGGCGCCTGTGGCCTCAAACTTCATGAAGATTGGGGCACGACTCCAGCGGCCATCGACGCCTGCCTGAAGGTGGCCGATGAGTTCGACGTCCAGGTTGCCATTCACACGGACACGATCAACGAAGCCGGGTTCCTCGAGGCTACTGTCGCCGCCATTGGCGGTCGCCCCATTCACACCTACCACACAGAAGGCGCAGGCGGCGGCCACGCTCCCGACATCATACGGATTGCCTCTTTCCCCAATATTCTTCCCTCCTCCACAAATCCCACACGCCCCTTCACGATCAACACGATCGCGGAACATCTTGACATGCTCATGGTGTGTCATCACCTGAATCCTCAGGTGCCGGAGGACGTTGCCTTCGCGGAGAGCCGCATCCGTCCAGAGACCATCGCCGCCGAAGATATCCTCCACGATATGGGCGTGATCAGCATGCTCTCAAGCGACTCACAAGCCATGGGCCGCGTCGGCGAAGTGGTCATTCGCACGTGGCAAACCGCGCACAAAATGAAAACGCAGCGCGGCGCGCTCGCCGGAGATTCCTCCCGCAACGATAACCAACGCGCGAAACGCTACGTTGCCAAATACACCATCAACCCCGCGATCACGCACGGCATGGC
>PLIC01000275.1 GCA_003139995.1 Candidatus Acidiflorens stordalenmirensis
AGTGATACAAAAAATGCTCTAGGGCCGAAAAACCGGAATGGGCGATAGAAAAATGCTTCGGGCACAACGATCCCACACTTGGTGGCGAATGGCTATCAGGCTCGGGTCGCGAGGCAACTGAACCAAATCCAACGCCTAATCATTAAGCAGATTCCTTTCGGGGGGAACCCGGGGGGAAAATCCGGGGACAGACTGGACGTTTTTCTGCGGGTGCCCACGGCTTTCGGCATGAGCGCCCCCGATCGGGTTCGTGATGGTTAGCTTACTTCAACCGCGCCAGCGTGAACACTTCTTTCATTTCTTTGCCGTGATCGAGGAAAACCCATTCTTCGCTGTGGTGATCGGCGTCAGGTATTGTGAAAGTCACGCGCTGCATGTGTCCGTCGCCGGGGCCGATGTTGGTGCCGTCGAAGAATTCGAAGGTGACGGATTTCGGGTCGGAGGCGATGACCTTCATGCGCGGCTGGTTACCCGCTCCGCAGTAGTGCGTCATCAGAAGGCGGTCGCCATCCATGTGAAACATGGTGATCATGTTTTCGGGACCATGCCCGTGAATCTCGCTCATAAGCGCGGAGCCGCCGGCAGTCATGCGGAAGGTGACTTGAAGGGAGGGCTGGCCCTGCGAATTCTTCCCCGCCCAGTTCCCTTCCAATCCCTTTAACAGGTCAAACGATTTGTGCGCATCCGACTGGGCCACAACGAAGCTGGCGGAGAGGACGATGACCAAGGTTAAGGCGACGGCGGCGATCTTGCGAACTCGATTCCGAAATAGCTTCATGGTTTCCTCCGTGGAAGATGACCTCGGGCGAATATGGAACCGGACGGCTCGGTATAAAGACAATGCGTAACGATACGGTTAAGCGTTAAGTCGCGTCAAGAGGGAGGTTTGGGTTGCCGCGGCCGAGCTTCCCGCTGAGGTGGGCGGCGATCAGTTTGCCGTGGAAGCGGCCATTTTCAATGAAGATTTCATTCGTCCGCGAGCCGGCGACAATCACTCCCGCAACGTAGATTCCCGGAACGTTCGATTCCAGGTTCTCCGGATCGCAGGCGGGACGCATCTGCTCGGAGGAAAGTTCGATGCCCACGCTGCGGAGAAAATCGTAGTCGGGATGGTACCCGGTGAGAGCGAACACAAAATCGTTTTTCAGCCGGAGCGAGCCGGAAGGAGTTTGCACGATAACGTAATCGGCGCCAATCTCCTGCACGGTGCTGTTGAAGTGGGCGGTGATTTCGCCGGCCTTGATGCGATTCTCGATGTCGGGGCGCACCCAATACTTGACGTGGTCGTGCATCTGCGGCCTGCGATGGACCACGGTGACGCGCGCGCCGTGCCGCCACAAATCCAAAGCCGCTTCGGCCGCGGAATTCTTGCCGCCAATCACAACTACGTCGGTGTCGAAATAAGGATGGGGTTCGCGATAGTAATGGAAGACTTTGTCCAGGTCTTCGCCGGGGATATCGAGTTTGTTGGCGAGATCGTAGTAGCCGGTGGCGACCACGATCTTGCGCGCGCGGTAGTCGTAAATGGCACTGTGCCGGTCGGTGGTGGTGACGCGAAAGTCGCCGTCCTCGCCCGCAATGGTCTTCACCCATTCGTACTGGCGGATGTGCAAGTGAAAGTGCTCGGCGACGCGGCGGTAATATTCGAGCGCTTCGAGCCGGGTGGGCTTCGCCAGGGATGTAGTGAAAGGAACATCGCCAATCTCGAGCAATTCCGGCGTGGTGAAGAACACCATGTTGTTCGGATAGTGATAGATGGAATTGACGAGACATCCCTTATCGATGATGAGGGCCTTGAAACCGGCCTTCTGGGCCTCGATGGCGCAGGCCATGCCGGTGGGGCCAGCGCCCACGACCAAGACGTCGCTCCAGGAGTCGGGCCGCGACTGGGCTTGAGTGCGGGACAAAGTTTCGGGAATCTGTTCGGTGGGCAAGTGTGTCAGACCTCTATCGTGCGGAATGAAGACCGCTCATTTTAGCACCGTGCGCTACGAGCGCGGCGCGCCCGATTCCCTACCTCTTCACGCAAACGGAAACACCATCGCGGATGGGTAAGATGGTCGTAAACAGGTCCTTCGACTCGCAGATCAGTTTATTGAATTCGAGGATGGCCTTGGTTTCGGCATCGGGGTTGGGCTGGCGGAGCTTGCCGCTCCAGAGAACGTTGTCCGAAATAAAAAGGCCGCCGCTCTTCAGGCGCGGAAGCGCTAAACGAAAGACGCGCGGGTAGTCGGTCTTATCGACGTCGTTGAAGATGATGTCGTACTGCTCCTTTTCCTCCGAGAGAATTTCGAGCGCGTCGCCCACGCGAACCGTTATGCGCTGGCTGACACCGGCGCGGTCGAAATAGCGGCGGGCCTTATCGGCGCGCTTGCGGTCGCCGTCGGTGTAAACGACGCGTCCGCTTTCGCCCACCGCCCGCGCCCACCAAATGGTGGAATACCCGATGGCCGAGCCCATCTCAAAAACTTTCTTTGCGCCGCTGATGACGGCCAGTTGATACAGCACGCGAGCGACGGCGGGGCCAACGATGGCCACATCGTTCTTGCTGGCGTCAACTTCCATCTCGGCGAGAACTTCGTCGCGCGGCGGCAGCATGGCGTACAGATAGTCTTCGACTTCAGGAACTGTAATTCCGCCCATGCGCCAGCCAGGGTTTGCGGGTTGATCGGTCATTTTGCTCCGTGCGGTGCCAAGCTGCTGCGATTCGCCGCGGCCTACGTGATCATTGCTTGAGAAATCATTGTTTAAGAAATCGTGATTCAAGAAATCGTCTGCCCCGGCTTCATTTCCAGCACTTTGACGTTGGGCACGAGTTTCTGCAACTCGCTGGGCGTTCCCGTCAGTTGCGGAAACGTACCGAAGTGCATGGGGATGACAGCTTCCGGCCGCAGCAGTTTGCAGGCGTAGGCCGCCTCGCGCGGCGACATGGTGAAAAGGTCGCCAATGGGCAGCATGGCTATCTTTGGCGCGCAGAGGTCTCGGATGATGGCCATGTCGCTGAAGACGCTGGTATCGCCCGCGTGGTAGAGCTTGACTCCGTTCGAGAACTCGAGCACGTAGCCGCAGGCTTCGCCGCCGTAGACGATCTGGTCGCCATCCTGAATTCCGCAGGAATGCACCGCGTGGACCATGGTGATCTTCACACCGGCGACGGTTTGCGTGCCGCCCTTGTTCATGGGCGCGATCTGTTTGACGCCTTTTTTCTGCAGCCACAAGCAGAGCTCGTAGATGCCAACGGCGATCGGATTGAGCTTCTTGCCCACTTCGACCGCGTCACCGATGTGATCGCCATGCCCGTGCGTGCAGATCAGCACGTCGGCTTTCTTGACGCGCTTTTCGCTCTCCGGGCACGCGGGATTACCGGCAATCCACGGATCGACGTAGAGGGTCTTCCCTTCCGGCGTTTGGATGCGGAAAGTGGAATGCCCAAGCCATGTAAGTTGAATCCCTTGAAGATTCACGGAACCCTCCTGGAGTAAAGGGCGAATTAGAATTCTAGTGACTTGGAAAAAAGCGCGCAACGAGCGAGCACAGGCGCTAAAAAATTGGCGTTTAGTTCGCTGACGCTTTGGTGAACCACTCGTCGAACCACTCCAGCGTGCGCAAGGTGTAGTCCTGGGCGTCGGCAGCCTTTACGAATATGTGTCCTTCGTTCGGATAGACCACCAGCTTGGTCGGCACCTTCATGGTTTTGAGCGCGTGCCACCATTCCACCGATTGCTCCATCGGAACTTCACCATCGCGATCGCCGACCAGGATCAGGGTAGGCGTCTTGACCGCTTTCACGAAGTGCATCGGGTCGCTCTTGGCGTACACAGCGGGATCGTCGTAGACGGACGCTCCGAAAAACGGGACCATCCACTCGTCGATATCGTTCAGGCCGTAGTAACTGAGCCAGTCGGAGAGTCCGGCGCCCGCGACCGCCGCGGCAAAACGCTGCGTCTGGGTCTCGGCCCACATGGTCATGTATCCGCCATAGCTGTGCCCGCGAAGGCCGATGCGCTTGGCGTCGATCGGATACTCTTTCGAGATGGCATCGATGCCGGCCATGATGTCGCGATAATCCCCACCGCCGAAATCCTTGACGTTCGCTTCCGTGAACGCCTCGCCTTGTCCGTAGCTGCCGCGCGGGTTTGGACAGAGAACAAAGTAGCCCATCGCCGATGCGGCTCCGGTGAGACCCTCACCCCAGTTAGACGTGCACGCCGAGGACGGTCCGCCGTGCGCGCTTACTACGAGCGGATACGTCTTGCCGGGCGCCAAGTCCTTGGGAAGCATTAGCCAGCCTTGGATCCGCGTGCTGCCGTTCATCCAGTGAACATCGCGCATTGCGCCCCATGCGGGCTGGATGCCGCTGTTCAGGTGGGTGATCTGCTTCCAGTTGCCAATAGGCCCCGCCCAGACTTCGGGAGGAGTGCTGGCTGATTGGCGTACCACCGCAGTGACCCTTCCGTCGCGGGAGAAGGAGCCGCCAGGTTGCCACGCGTCCACTGTCGCTAATTCTTCGCCCGTCCACAGTGTCTGCGCCTCGCCTCCGGTGACGCTCACACTGCCGAAGCCGGAATTTCCATCGACGTTTTCGGAGAAAAGGATGCGGTCGGAAGATGTCCACGCAAGTGAAGAAGGGGATGCCTTGATGTTGGGAGTGATATTCCGCGCCGCACCGCCGTCGATAGGAACGACGACGACATCGCCGCCCGTGACGCCTTCGTCGCTCATGAGGCCTTCGATGATGGCTACATTCCTGCCGTCCGGTGAGACGTGCGGGTCTTCCATCTGCCACTTGGGCGCGTAGATCTCGCGCATCTCGCCGGTTCGCACGTTGATGCGATAGAGCCGCGCGACCCACCAATTGGCGTCGCCGGAGCCATGCGCCGCCGTGGCTACCCACGCCGCTCCGTCGGGAGTCCAGTCGTATTCATAGATGTGCATATCGGCCGGCGTGACCTGCGCCAGGTGGTTCGTGCTCAGGTTGATGGTGGTGAGGCGCTGCTCGTAGATTTGGACGTCAATCACTCCCGCGAGCGGGGTCATCGGCTGCAGTGGGCCAGCTACGCGTGGGAGGCCCTCAATAAAAAGGATCGCCAGGCTAGCTCCGTCGGGAGAAAAACGAGGCGTCTGGGCATAGCCTTTTAATTCGGCCCGCTTTGCCGGAGCACTGCCGTCGGTTGCCACGGTCCAGACTTGAGCTGCGGGGATGTCACCCGGCAAGTCAGCCAGGAATGCGAGCTGTTTGCTGTCCGCCGACCATGTGACCTCGCGCAGCGAAAGCTTGCCTTCCACCGAGATCGCTAGGGGAAAGCCAGAGCCGCCGCCTACGGGTGTCACCGTGAGCTGCCCATCGACGACGTAGGCAACCTTCGTTCCATCGGGAGAAGTGGCAACCTGATCGATCTTTTTCGCGTGCGGCATGGAGTCGAGCACGGCTGCGGCGCGAGAGGGCGCAGGGGCCTGGTCTTGTGCCAAAAGCGGTACGCACTGGAGTGAAGCTGCGAGCGCGCAAAGCAGCGCGCCAAACTGAACGTGGGACTTGGCCCCTGATTGCATGGCCGATGAGTATACCTGATTTCAAATCATTCCGGTTGCACCCAAACTCGTGTATTAAGATGGTGCTCGATGCCCGAACTCAAAGTGCTACTCTCACGCGAAACTATTGCCAAGCGGGTTGCCGAACTGGGAGAAGAGATTACGCGCGATTTTCGCGGCCAATCGATTATCTTCGTCGGCGTTCTCAAAGGCGCGGCCATTTTCTTGAGCGATCTTGCGCGTCAGGTCCCGCTCGATGCCACCTTCGACTTTATCGGGGTTTCGAGTTACGGCAACCGCCCCACCGCCAAGGAAGATCCGGCGGGCCACGCGGCGTGGGATTCGCTCGGCGAAGTCCGTTTGACCAAAGACATGGACCAATCGATGGCCGACCGGAACGTCATTCTGGTCGAAGACATTCTCGACACAGGGCTGACGCTGAACTACATTTCAAAACTGTTGCAGGCGCATCAACCAAGATCGCTGTGCATTGCGGCCTTGCTGGACAAGCCTTCACGCCGCAAGCGGCCGATCCAGGCGCAATACATCGGCTTTACGATTCCCGATGCCTACGTGGTCGGCTACGGCCTGGACTATGCGGAACGCTACCGCAACCTTCCGGATATCTGTGTGCTGGAGAATTTGTAATTGGTAATTTGTAATTTTGAAAACCTGCGCCTTTGATTTTCAAATGACCAATTACCAATTACCAATCACAAATTGATCGGCTGTTATGATGAAGGATGTGAAAACGACCGCCTCGCAAACTGGACACCCTTCCGAGGTGGACCCCCTCCTGCTGGAAGTGGCCGACGTGGTGAACACCACGCTCGACCTGGATACCACGCTCCGTCGTGTAGCGGAATTGGTGCGTAAAGTCATTGACTACGAGATCTTCGCGATCCTGTTGCTCAACGAGCAGCGTCAGGAATTGTATGTCCGCTTCCATGTAGGATATCCGCCGGAAATCGCCGGCCGCCTGCGCATGAAAGTCGGCGAGGGAGTGACGGGACGCGCTGCGCAGACTCGACAAGCCGTGCTGGTCGCCGATACGACGCGGGACGATTTCTATCTTGAAGGCGTGCCCAACGTTCATTCGGAACTTGCAATCCCGCTGATCGTTAAGAACCGGGTGATTGGCGTGATCGACCTTGAGGCCCGCGAAAAGGGGTACTTCACCGAAGAGCACAAACGCCTGCTGACGCTGATCGCGTCGCGCATGGCGATTGGCATCGAGAACGCGCGGCTGCACACGCGCATAACGCGCCAGGCCCGCACGCTGCTGCTGCTGAACGAGATTGCTCGCGAGCTCACGTCGATTCTGAACCTCGACGAGCTTCTCAAGCGCATCGCCGAACTGCTCAACCGGCTGATCGAGTACCAGATGTTCAGCATTCTCCTGGTGGATCAGACGGGGGAAAGACTGCAGCACCGGTTCGCGCAGCGCTTCGAGGAAAGGCTGCATTTGAAGCACGACATCCCGCTGGGCCGCGGAGTGGTGGGGTACGCCGCGCAGGCCAAGGAAGCGGTCCTGGTGCCTGACGTCGCCAAAAGTGACCGCTACATCGCGGTGAATCCGGAGACGCGCTCGGAACTGGCGGTTCCGCTGATCTATCAGGAAAAAGTAATCGGAGTGCTCGATCTGGAGCACACGCGCCGCGGCTATTTCACCGAAGATCACAAGCGGACCCTGACCACGCTCGCGGCGCAGCTTGCGATCGCCATTGAAAATGCGCGCTTGTACGAGGAGATTGCCCGGCAAGAACAGCGGCTGGAACGCGATCTGGCGCTGGCGCGCGAACTGCAGTTTCGCTTGCTGCCGCACTCGCGTCCGAAGATGCAGCATCTCGAAGTCGAGGCGAAGTTCGTTCCCGCCCGCGCCATCGGCGGCGATCTCTACGACTTCCTTCCTTATTCGTTGTCGCGCCTGGGGATCGCAATCGGAGACGTAAGCGGCAAAGGTGCGCCGGCTGCCATTTATGCCGCGCTGGTCAGCGGCATTCTGCGGTCCCATGCGCCGATTGAGCCGGGCCCGGCGGAGATGCTTTCGGCGGTGAATCTGTCGCTGGCGGAACGCAGGATCGCGGCGCAGTTTGTGTCGATCATCTACGCCGTGTGGGACGACGCGCGGCGGACGCTGGTGGTGGCGAATTCGGGCTTGCCGCGGCCTATCTATTGTCATGACGGCAAAATTGAGTTTATCGACGCGACCGGGCTGCCGCTCGGACTGTTCGACGAAGCCGATTACGACGAATTCAGTTTCAAGGCCAAGCCCGGCGATCTTTTTGTGTTCTACAGCGACGGCATTCTCGACGCGCGCAACCGGCAGGGGCAATCTTTTGGGCCGGAGCGTGTGGAAGCAATCGTCGCCGCCTGCGCCGCCAAGTCGGCGGACTGCGTGGTGAACGAAATCTTCAAGGCGGTCACAGAGCACGCCGCGGGTGTGGATACGTTCGACGATCAGACGGTGGTCGCCATCAAAGTGAAAGCCGGCCCGGGCAAACGCAAGTGAAGTAAACGCGCGCATCGTAAGCGTTATACCCGCCCGCGCTTGAATATCATGACGCGTTTTCGTGTGGGGACGGGACTTTGTCCCGTCCAGGCAGGGCGGTTCGGTCCAGTGGTGCGTGCGATCGCGCCGCGCAACTCTACTGCGAGGCCGTGGCGCTCGAAAGCCTGGCCGCGCGACAGGGAACTCCGCTGTAGGTTTATTCCGCGGCGATGATCCGCGCGCGTGTGAACGCCTTCCGTCGCGCTTTTCATTCCATTCCTCACACGCTCTGCTATTCGGTCAAAGCCAATTCGACGCTCGGGATTCTGCGAGTCGTGGCTGGCGAGGGGCCGGCGTCGACGTGCTTTCTGGCCGAGAACTGCAACGAGTTCTGCGCGTGAGCCGCAAGGCCGCGAGCAAGGTTGTGTTCTCCGGCGTGGGCGGCCGGGCGGCGGAAGTGCCGGTGGATGGCGCGAAAACGACACTGATGCGGCGACGAGAGAGCTTGCAGGATCAGTCGAGGATGGAGAAGTTCTAGCGGCGGTTACAGCGATTCCAAGAAGTTCGTCACTGCCCGCAACACCGGCTCCGGCTGCTGTATGAACAGCGCGTGTCCCAGGTTGCGGAACTTCACATGCGCGTGATGGGGCAATAAGCGCGTGGCCAGCGCAACATCCGCGTCGGACATCAGGCCACCTAGCTCCGGGGTGCCTTGCAAAAGCAGCGTTGGACAAGCGATTCCGCGCAACACCGTCTCGCCGTCCCAGCCTTCGAGCGACGATCCGTCGAGCGTCATCTCGTAGGTGTCAGGGTCGGCCTGCTGCACCGAGCGCGCCCACGAGAGCAGATAAGCCTCGTCGTTGCCGGGAAGTTCGCGGATCGTAACGAACCCATTCTTGCCCGGAACTGGCAGCACGATTCTGCCGATGCCGTCGGCAATCTGCTCTACGGAGCCGCCCTTGCGCGCCAGATCGCGCAGTCCCGAGAAGAGCGCCCCGTACATCGGGTTGTGAAGATGCCGGGCGACGATCATGTTGTCGCCGAGAATCAGGGCGCGCACCAGTTCCGGATGATGAGAAGCGACCCACATGCCCAGCATGCCGCCGAGCGAATGTCCGAAGAGCACGGCGGGAGTGGAAACGCGCTCGCGCAGAAGGCGGGCGATGTCTTCAGAATACCGCGGGCCATGGTATCCGCGGGCAACGCGGGAGGACTTGCCATGGCCGCGCAGGTCCGGCGCGAAGATGTGCCAGCGCAGGCTCAGTGCGGGAATCACCGGCAGAAACACCTGCCAGCGCCGGCCTAGTCCATGCACCAGCGCGAGCGGCGGCCCATGAGCAGGCCCTTCGGCATAGTTCAATTGAACTTCACCGGTGTCGAAGGTGCGCTCGACAAGGCCTGGATAGATTTCGCTCACAATAGTCGCCTGTTCGCGTCTCTACGCGCGTCGTCAGCGTTCTCCCCACTTGAGCTTCGTCGCGAGCACTTCGAAAAATGTTCTCTGAAAACGCAACAGCCTGGCCGGATGCTCCGCCTTAACGCAGCGCGCGATATCGCCATCTCGCATTGGCATGCCGACTTGTCCATCGAGACTCAGGTACGCTTCGTCATCACCGGTCTTGACGTGGATTTCGATCTCGACCGTATCGCGCACTACCACCGGACGGTGCGTCAATCCGTGCGGCGATACGGGCGTGATGACGAAGGCGTCCACATCCGGCTTGAGGATCGGCCCGCCCGCTCCCAGAGAATACGCGGTCGAACCGGTCGGCGTCGCGATGATCAGGCCATCGGCTTTATAACTGGAAACGAACTCCCCGTCCACGAAAAGCTCGAAGTGATTCAGCCGCGCGATGGCGCTCTTGCTTACCACCAACTCGTTCAAGGCGGAATGAGTGGCGAGAATCTCGTCGCCCCGGATCACCGAGCAACTGAGCATGGAGCGGCTGTCGACGATGTAGCGCCCATTCTCGATCGCCTCGAGAGCGGGATACAGATCGGCCAGTGGAAGTTCGGTCATGAATCCAAGCGTGCCGAGGTTGACGCCGAGAATCAGCGTTCTGGTTTCCGCAACCGCGCGCGCCGCCGAAAGCAGAGTCCCGTCGCCGCCGAGCACCAGAGCCAGATATGGCGACCGCGTCGCCAATTCGCTCCGCGCCATCACATCGGACGCCGAAAAATAGACGGCGCTTTCCTGGTCTACCACCACGGCGTAGTTGCGCTGCTCGAGCCATTTTTCGAGCGCCGGCAGCGCTTCGGCGAGCTCGGGACGATCCGGCTTCGAAATGATGGCAACGGTTTTCTGGCGGTCTGAACCCTGCGGAGACTTGGACATGTCTTCAGAATTCTCTTCTGACTTCTATGCGTGCTTTGAATACCAAACTTCCGATTGTACAGAATCACCGGATGGCAGGCGGCGAAAACTCAGCGTGGAGCAGGAATTCGCGATTGCCTTCACCGCCGCCACCAAGGATGGGAGACTCGATCCATTCGGCGCGCGAGCATCCGAGTTCCACAAGCGCCCCCTCTACCCTGGCCACGGCCGCTCGCTGCGCCGATTCGTCGCGCATGATTCCGCCTTTCCCCACCAGTTCCCTGCCCGCTTCGAACTGCGGTTTCACCAGCACCACAATCTGGCATAAAGCGGGAGCAGATGAACCGGAAGTACGATGAGTCAGTCTGGCGCACGCCGAAGCGGCCCGAATCACGGCCGGCAGCACCAGCGTGGCGGAGATGAAAGAGACATCCATGGCAATGAAGTCAATCTGCTCGCCAACGTCGCCGGGCTCGATATAGCGGGCGTTGGTCTTCTCCAGCAACCGCATGCGCGGATGGTTGCGCAAGCGGAAATCCATCTGACCATAACCGGTATCGATGGCAATCACCTTGGCGGCGCCGTGCTGCAACATGCAGTCGCTGAAGCCTCCGGTGGAAGCGCCGATGTCGAGGCAGACTTTGCCCGTGAGATCGATTCGCCAGTGTTCGAGAGCCTTTTCCAACTTGAGTCCGCCGCGGCTAACGTAGCGAAGATCCTTGCCCAGCAGGCGCAACGCCGAGCCGGAGTCAGTCGATGCGCCCGCCTTCTCGATCTTCTGCTCGTTGACGAGAACTTTTCCGGCCAGGATGAGAGCCTGCGCGCGCGCGCGTGACGGCGCGAGGCCTCGATCCACGAGCAACTTGTCAAGACGCGTCTTCACTGGGATCGAATCGCGCATCGGCGCGATGCAGCTAGCACCCGATGCGGTGCAGATTGTTGAAAGCGATTCGTTAACAGAAGGTTACAGGAGTAAGTTCCCGTTTTTCCACAAACTTTTCCTCTGCCGTGTTGAAAAGTCCGGCGGCGACTGCCGACGATTGGGCTGATGTCACACGGGAGTGTGACCGGTTCATCGCGCCATCGGTTCATCGGGTGATCGAAATTCAAAGGCGGAGCAATGTGCAACTCAGATGACCCGATGACCCGATCATCTTTAGCCCGCAACCTCTTCCAGAAGTTTTTGGTCGATATCGAAGTTGGCATGTACGTTCTGCACATCGTCGCAATCTTCGAGCGCTTCCATCAGGCGGATCATCTGCGCCGCCTGCTGCCCTTCCAGCTTGATGTAGGTCTGCGGAATCATGCCCACGCTCGAGGAGATGGGCGTAATGCCGGCCTTCTTCACGGCCTCCAACACGCCTTCATAATCGGAAGGGTCAGTCAGGATTTCCCAGGTCTCGCCATCGTCCTTCAAATCTTCACCACCGGCTTCGAGGATGATGTTCATCAGATCGTCTTCCTTGGCCGCCGACTTGGGCACGATGATGTCGCCCTTCTTGTGGAACATCCACGAGACCGCGCCCGCTTCGGCCATGTTGCCATTGTTCTTCCCGAAGACGTGCCGGATTTCGCTGACCGTGCGATTGCGGTTGTCGGTGGAAATTTCCGCCAGCAAAGCCACACCGCCCGGGCCATAGCCCTCAAGCACAAATTCTTCGTAGCTAGCGCCCGGCAGTTCGCCGGTGCCGCGCTGTATGGCGCGCTTGATGTTGTCGGCGGGCATGTTCTCGGACTTCGCCGCCAGGATCGCCGTGCGCAGCCGCGGGTTCATGTCGGGATCGCCGCCCGACTTCGCCGCCATCGCGATTTCCTTGATGAGACGGGTGAAGATCTTGCCGCGCTTGGCGTCCAGCGCGCCCTTCTTGTGCTTGATGGTTGCCCATTTCGAATGGCCGGACATAGCTGTACC
>PLIC01000278.1 GCA_003139995.1 Candidatus Acidiflorens stordalenmirensis
TCCTTCGATTGGAAAAGACTATGGGACCTGAACGGGACCTGGATATATTCAGGGCAACGGAAATCCGGTTTGAAAGTAATCTCGTCTCTGCTGTAGCTTGGATCTTGTGATCCTCGACGCCCTCCATCGCATCGCCAATCACCGCCAGTCGCTCTCCCGCGAAGAGGCGCGCGCGGTGATGACCGAAGTCCTCGCCGGCCAATGCTCCGACGCGCAAATTGCGGCGCTGCTCGTGGCGCTGCAAATGAAGGGCGAGACGGTCGAAGAAATCGTTGGATTTGCCGAAGCCATCCGCGCCGCTGCCATTCCGCTCGAACTTCACGCCAACTCCGTCCTCGACGCCAGCGGCACGGGACGCGACGCGCTGGTCGATACCTGCGGCACCGGCGGCGATGCCAGCGGCACNNGTCGCCGGAGCCGGCGTGCGCGTCGCCAAGCATGGCAATCGCAGCGTGACCTCAAAGTGCGGCTCCGCCGACGTGATGGAAGCGCTCGGAGTGAACATCCACCTGCCCGCTGCGCGGATTGCGGCCTGCCTCGAAGAAGTAGGGATCGCATTTCTTTTCGCCCCGGCCATGCATTCGGCGATGAAGCACGTCCAGACCGCCCGCCGCGAGCTGCATCTGCGCACGGTCTTCAATCTGCTCGGCCCGCTGACGAATCCGGCGCGCGCCACCTGCCAGGTGGTTGGCGTCTATTCCGCGGATCTGGTCGAAAAACTTGCCGAAGCGCTCAGCATGTTAGGACTGCACCGCGCATTGGTAGTCCACGGCAGCGATGGCTTGGACGAAATCACGATCACCGCCGCAACGCGCATCGCCGAAGTGCGCGAGGGACAAGTTCACAGCTACGAGGTCACGCCCGAGGAATTTGGCTTGCCGCGCGCCACGTTCGATGAAATCTCCGGCGGAGACGCCGCTCGCAACGCCACGCTGATCCGCGAAGTACTGAAAGGAAACAAATCCGCCCGCCGCGACGTGGTCCTGCTAAACGCCGCCGCCGCCCTAGTCGCCGCCGGACGAGCGGATCATCTGCGCGATGCCGTGCCGCTGGCAGCGAATGCCATAGATTCCGGCGCAGCCCTCACAAAGTTGCAGGCCCTTATCGCTTTCACCGGTGCCCGTTAGCCACCCAGCGCCGTCGAAAGCTCGACGCGCTGGTGAAGTTCTCTAAGTGCACTTAGTAAAATTGCCTTTCCTACTTCCTCGCTCTGTAGTAATAAGGTCCGTGACGCATTTTTTGGAGGATCCCTTGAAACGCTTCTTGTTCACAATCGCCGTCATCGCCATCACCGGATCACTGTTCGCACAGAATATTCAAGTGAATCGTCAAAACAAGACGATCGCTGTAACTGCCGAGGAGTCCACGACGGCAGATGCCGAAGTAGCGGTGCTCGAGATCGGATATCACAATTATGGACTTACGCAAGACGCTACTTTTCAGGAAAACGTCCGGGCGGCCGAGCGGATTACGAAGGCATTACTGGATGCGAAGGTTCCCAAAGCAAACATCGAAACCGAGAAACTGCGACTAGCACGCGTGGAAATTGATGAAAAGTGGACTGCTGACATGAAAAAGGAACGTCAGTTCACGGCAGAGCAATCTTGGCACGTAACTGTGTCTGCTTCTAAGGCACAGACAGTTGTCGATCTCGCTGTCAATGCTGGGGCAAACGAAGTGGATAACGTGGAATGGGACGTCGCCGACCCGATAGCGCTGCAGGCCAAAGCAGGTGGCGCCGCGTTGGCTAAGGCAAGGTCTATCGCCGATCAAATGGCAAAAGGGCTGGGGACGAAACTTGGAGAACTGGTCTATGCGAGCAATCGCGCACCCGTGGCGAATACATGGCAAACTGTCGAAGTTGACGCCGAACAAAGGATGGCACCGCCTCCACCACCGCCAGCGCCGCCGAAGCTGACTTTGTTCCCACAGAAGGTAAAGAGCGACGCCACCGTTTATGCGGTGTTTTCGATTGAGTAGAGTGCAATCATGCTTCTGTCATCCTGAGCGATGCGAAGGACCTATGCATTTGTCCGGCTGGTAGAGATGCCGGCCGTACCACCCTTCACTCAGATCGATCCACGTAGGATTCACGGAAACAATCAACTGGATCTTCTTGATCCGAAGCCAGCCTTTGATGCGTTTCTCGCGGTCAATCGCGTTGCGCACATCGTCAAAGCTCTCGTAATAAACGAGCCGATCAATCTTATAGCGTTTGCAAAACGCAGACCCATTTCCAAACTTGTGTTCCCAAACGCGCCGATGCAGGTTATTTGTAACTCCGACGTAGAGCGTCTGGGAGCGGTTGGTCAGAATGTAAACGCAGTAGTGCGGGTGATCGCGGGAATGCATAGGTCCTTCGCTTCGCTCAGGATGACAGGATTTAAATTGTGCATTGAGAAGATGCGGAAGTCAGTGAGAGGCGTACAGCAAAATTGTGACGATTTGTGCTTGGCTATCCAAAGCCCTTGTCATCCTGAGCGAAGCGAAGGACCTATGCATTTTCCCGCGTCGAGATCAACGTTCTATTTCACCTCTACTTTCTCCATATATTCCGCCACCTGCACATTCCATCCCAACTCTTTCTTCATCAGGTCACGTAGCTGCGACGAAGCGGCGGGCTCGCCGTGGACTAAGTAAGTGGTGGCCGGTTGGTTCTTGAACGTCCGCAGCCACTCCAACATCTCGGGCGGATCGGCGTGATCGCTGAACTGTTCGAGGGCCGCGACCTGTGCGCGGATGGGCACGAACTGGCCGAATATTTTCACCTCGGGCGCTCCGTTCTTGATGGTTGCGCCGCGCGTGCCGGGCGCTTGAAAGCCTATAAAAATTACCAGGTTCTTCGGATCGGGCAGACGCTGCGCCAAGTGATGCAAAATGCGGCCGCCCGTAACCATGCCGCTCGATGAAACGATGATCGACGGATAGTGGCTTTCGTTGATCTTCTTCGACTGCTCGGCGGTTAGCGCAAACGTGAAGCCCGGCCACTCGACCGGCGAGCCGTATTTCTCGATCAAATCGGCGGCCCGCGGCGTGTACTCCTCCGAGTGCTTCAAGAAAATTTCAACCGCTTTGATCGCCATGGGGCTGTCGCAAAAAACGGGCAGGCGCGGAATCTGCCCCGTCTCCACCAATCTTTTTAGGATGAAAAGAAATTTCTGCGTGCG
This sequence comes from Candidatus Acidiflorens stordalenmirensis, assembly GCA_003139995.1. GTDB lineage: Bacteria > Acidobacteriota > Terriglobia > Terriglobales > Acidobacteriaceae > Acidiflorens > Acidiflorens stordalenmirensis. The sequence goes on from PLIC01000278.1 coordinate 3,168, forward strand.
CTCCACGGCAAACGCGGGAACGATGACGGTGCCGCCGCGCTGCGCGGTCTCGCGAATCAGGCTGGCGAGTTGCGGAAGAGGATCGGTGTCGGGATGCTGGCGGTTTCCGTAAGTGGACTCCATGACCAGCACGTCGGCGGTCTCGTTTTCCTGCGGCCCGGAGTGCACCACCTTGCCGGGTGCAATCACGCTGTCACGCACGCGGCCAAGGTCGCCGGTGAAAAGCAGCCGGCGGCTCTGTCCGTTCGTATGCAGCGTGATTTCCGCCATGCAGGAACCCAGAATGTGCGCGGCAGGTACGAAGCGGAACGCCAGCTCGGGGCTCAGTTCGGTGGTTTCACCGACCGCGACCGGCTTGAAGCGCTTCAGGCAATCCTGCGCCTCTTCGAGCGTGTACAACGGCAACGCCGGATCGTGCTTCGACACTTTTCTCTTGTTGTAGAACGCCGCGTCTTCTTCCTGCAGGTGTCCGGAGTCGGGCAGCACGACTGAGCACAGATCGATGGTCGGCTGCGTGGCGTAGATCGGCCCGCGAAAGCCTTCTTTCACCAGGCGCGGAATCCAGCCACAGTGATCGAGATGCGCGTGGGTAAGAACAACCGCATCGATTTCACGCGCCGGGACCGGAGTGTCCTGCCAGTTGCGCTCGCGCCATTCTTTCTGTCCCTGGAAAAGCCCGCAATCGATCAGAACCTGAAATCCCCGCTTGCTGCTTGAGGCGTACGTAGTGTTGATCAGGTGCTTCGAGCCAGTTACGGTCCCGGCAGCGCCGAGAAATTGAATATAGGGCAAACGAACTCCTTATCATGCGAACAAGAAGAATCTACCACGGAAAAATCGCTGTTCGCTGTTCGCTAAAAGCCAAAGGCCAAGAGCCAACAGCGATAAGCGAACAGCGGCTTCTCCGTGGTGAACTGCGTTCTACTGCGCGGAAATCTTGAACACATTATTCGTCAGATCGATTTCCGGGACACTGCCGTCGTTGACCACGATCTCGCTTGCCGTGCCCGGCAATTCAACTCGCGTTGTGGCCGTGCCTTTGGCGCGCACCTCAATCCGCTTCGTGATCTCGCCGCCTTCAAAAATTATGGTGAAAGGGACTTCCGCCCCTGCACTGCCAAGGTTCTCCAGCGTCACGGTAATCATCTGCGCGCCTTTTTCCGTCATCCACGGATGTACCGCCTGCACGTGGAAATCCGGCAGGCCGCGATCCCGATACACCCAATCGTCGAAGAACCAGCCCAGGTCGCGCTTGGCGGCGGATTCGACTAACTGCTCCACATACTTTGGGTCTTTGATGTTGTCGTCCTCGGCCCGATACTTGTGAATGGCCTGCTTCATCGCGTCGTCGCCAACCATGTCGCGTAACATCCACCACACATAGGCGGCTTTGCTCCGATAGTAAGTTTCATCGAACGTACTGGCCAGCGGTTGGCCGACGCTTTTCTGCTCAACGTTCTTCGACAACGCGGTTGCTACTTCTTTTTCCGAATCGAGAAACGCCGCCCGGTGCAGGCCAAGAAGGTCGAGCGCTGCCTGGCGTCCACCTTGTTCCTGACGATACATCGCCTCGGCAAAGTGAGCCAACCCCTCATATACCCAGGGCCTCGACGATGGCAAAGCCGAGTGGACAAGTTCGTGGACCAGGTTGATCCCCGCGAGTTTCGAATCCTCCGCGGCCATCGACGCCATCAGCAAGGTGCCGCTCTCAAAGGGAGTGGAACGCGGATCGGCAAGATCGGCTATGGCAATTGGCGCTATCGGCTGGCCAAACCATCCGGTGACGAATTTCATCGCGGGCTCAAGCGCGTTGGAATACGTCGCCGCTCCAGCTTCGTGGCCCGCCAGACTGAACAATTTCAAAGGCGCCTTGGACTCGTCAACATATTCGGCCATGGCAAACGTCGGAGTGACCGTCCCCAGCGGACTCCAGCCACATTCCACTCGCAGCCCGCGATCTCGTTCAGATTCAGCGGAGGAACTCTTAGCTTCGGCGCCGCACAGCAATGTCGGAGTCGCGTCTACACTCCCACCCTGCAACCTCCTAAGCGCAAGTCTAAATTCACTTCCCGCTTCCCGCACCGTCCATCGGTCGGCAACCTCAAATAAACTGTTCCCTTCGGAGAAATCCGCCGACTCAGTCGTAATCGGATACCAGGCCACATATCCCGCGCCGCGCACCGCCGTGAATGATGGACCGATCTGATCCCAGCTCGAATGTTTAGCGATCTCCTCCGGCACTCCGATTCGAGTCAGCCGCGTCGCATCCAGCGGAATGACGCCCTCGTAGCCGATTTCGAGTTCCACGGAATCTTTCGGCTTGATTTCGGCGGGCAACGTAACGATTGCTTCCGAGAGCGCGCCGGTGTGGTCGATATCCGAAATGTAGGGTTGCGAAACGTATTGGGCGGGCTTGCCGTTCACTCGAATCGAACGCCAATTGAGAGAGGAAGAAATCTGCAGGGCGGCGATCTTTTGCCCGTGCGCCGAGTCGTTGCGCAATGTAATCTTGCCGCGCGCGCCGAGCCTCCGCTGCTCGGGCTCAAGGCGAACTTCCAAATCATATTTCGCAATGGTGAAGGCCTCGCGCTCCAAGGCCCACGCCGTTGAAGCGAGACCAAAGACGACGCAGAGGAAACAGAGGAGCTTCATGATTTCTTGGATGCGCTCAGCCGCCTCTGCCGCACAACTTCATACAGCACCACCCCCGCCGCCACCGATACATTCAGCGACGGCACTTTTCCCAGCATCGGAACCGACACCAGGAAATCGCAGTGTTTGCGCACCAGATCGTGCAAGCCCTTGCCTTCGGCGCCGAGCACGATGGCGCAATGCATGTTGTAGTCCACCGCGTCGTAAGTTTGACCGCCGCGCTCGTCCAATCCAACGATCCACAGATCCTTCGCCTTCAATTCCTCGAGGGCGCGCGATATGTTCGTGACTTTGGCAACCGGAAGGTGTTCGCTCGCTCCCGCCGAAACCTTCGCCACCGCGCCTGTGACCGCGGCGGAGCGGCGTTCGGGAATCACCACGCCGTCGACTCCCGCGGCGTCCGCGGTACGCAGGATCGCTCCCAGATTGTGCGGATCTTCGACTCCATCGAGCACGACGATCAACGAACGCTCGCCGCGCCGCGCCGCCACAATGTCATCGAGATCGCTATATTGTTTTGCCGAAGTCGCGGCCACCAATCCCTGATGTGCGGCGTTGCCGGCAATTTCGTCAAGTTCCACACGCGTCAGAACGCGCACCGGAACTCCGATCTTGCGGCACTCGTCAATCACCCGCCTCAGGCGAATATCTTTCCGCTCCTTGGCGACGCCAACCCACTCGAAGTTGCGCCCGAGCGCCTTGAGCGCTTCCGTAACCGTATTGATTCCGTAAAGAATATTCACGCCGATTAGTGTACAGCGTGGGGACAGGGCTTTGCCCCGTCCAAGCGGGGCATAGCCCCGCTTCCACACGATTCCGCTGAAGGCTCGCGACTGGCGGCCTGCCCACCGCCGTAGCTATACTCATCATTAAGGATATGGCAATCGCCGCTGCAAGTACCGGCTTCAGCAGCTCGGCCCGGACCCCTATGCCCCTCTCCGCGGTCATTGTCGACGACGAACAACTCGCGCGCGACGAACTCGCCTACCTGCTCAAGAACCTGGACGACGTGAACGTGGTCGCGCAGGGCAAGAACGGCCTGGAAGCGATCAGCCTGATCCGCGAACACAATCCGGACATCGTGTTTCTCGACGTGCAGATGCCGGGCTTGGACGGTTTCGGCGTCATCAAGAAGCTGCTCGACCGCAAGGTTCCCCTGCCCAAGATTGTCTTCGCGACCGCCTTCGATCAATATGCGGTGAAGGCGTTCGAGGTGAACGCGGTGGACTACATCCTGAAGCCATTCGACAAGAAGCGAGTGGCCCAGTCCATCGAGAAAGCGCGGGCAAAGATTGAAGCGGGCGCCGGATCGGAAGAAAAATTCGAAACGCTGATGCGGATGCTGGAATCGCAGAAGCCGCAAACGGCGAAAATTCTGATCAAGGCGGCGGGAAGGTTGTTCCTGACCGATTCGAAGGATATCTGCTACGCGACCATCGAAGATGGCGTGATCACGGTGGCCACCAGCGGCCATGCGGGCATGGAAGGCCACTCCAACTGCCGGACGCTGGAAGAACTTTTCGACAATCTCGATCCAAACTTGTTCTGGCGGGCGCACCGGTCGTTTCTGGTCAACATCAATCACATCCGCGAAGTTGTGCCCTGGTTCAAGAGCTCTTACCAATTGCGCATGGACGACAAAAAACAGACGGAGATTCCGGTGAGCCGCGCGCAAACCCGCCGCCTGCGAGAACTGTTCAACCTGTGAAGAAATTTGTAATTTTGTAATTTGTAATTGGTAATTTGAACCCGATCCCGTGCCCCTCTCGGTGTCCCCGCCTTGCTCCGATTTTCAAATTACCAAATTACCCGATTACCAAATTGCAAAATAGTTCTGCGTGGCTCCGTGGTGGGTTGAGTTTGTACCAAGGAAAAAGGGGCGGACGCAGACGACGCTTCGTCCGCCCGAGGGAGGGATCTTTCAGGTGGCAATGGCTTGCAAGGCGATCCGGTTGGGAATCACCAGCGTTGCACCCTCCAGCCGAATCAAATCTCTCCGTTTCATATCGCTGAATAAGCGGGTCACCGTTTCTCGCGAAGATCCGATCATTTGGGCAATTTCTTCGTGCGTGAATTCCGTGGGCACGCGGAGTTCCCGGTTGCGCGGTTCGTCCGAGACCCAGGAAAGCAGCAGGCGGGCGAGCTTCTCCGTCGAACTGCGGGCGAGCAGCAACTCGTGCACATCGTCGAACGAGGTGATGACCTCGCGCGCGAGCATGGCGCCGCATGCGAGCGCGGCGTGGCTGTTGTATTCGATCAGACGCAGGAAGCTGTCGCGTTCGACGAACTTGATCTGGCAAAGCTCGATGGTCGTGACCGTAATCGGTGAGGGCCCCCCGCAGACGACCGCGCTCAGCCCCAGCACCTGACGGTCTCCAGCAATTTTCAGGATGATCGTCTTGCCATCGCGGGCCGTGATCGAAAGCTTGGAGCGGCCGGAGCAAGCGATGTAGACGCCGCGCGGGATTTGACCTTCCGTCAGCAAAGTGGCATTGGCGGGATACAGGGTCAAGTGCCCCATGGCGCTGAACTCACTCATCGGAGGCTCAGGCAAATTGCAGAAGTCGCAGGTCCACCGCAGGTTGCAGCTTAGACAGTCGTTCGGAACCGCGAAGCGCCGGGGCACACCCATAACAAACTCCTGCTGGTCGACGAAACTTGGCCGGCGCACTCTTCCGCCGGAAAGCGGGGATGCGCCACGTGGAAAAACAGTGCACACCAGCCGCCACACCCTTTACTTGGACTAAGTGGCTGTCATTTCACTGCTTAGGATGGTTTGAACGGGTAACGCGTGAAAGGAAATGCCGGAGCACTGGCCGGGCTGCCGACAATTCGGCAGCGTAGTTTCGAATCCAGATACTCCTGGACAAGTTATCCTTAAAGTCTAGCGATTCCTAAGAGCCTGGTGGAAAAAATCCGGAATTCTCATCCTGCGCAACGGAGACCTGCTGTGGCTCGCGGCAATGAAACGCCTTGATGTTTTCTTGCGCAAGAAAATAAAATCGCGCACTAAACAAAAAACCTCCGCGTCGTACTTCCCTGTGACGACGCGGAGGATTGATTTGGAAGCCGGAGTCTCGGCGCAAGTGACGCGAGCTACGGACTCTTTGTACCCAGTTGGACGCAAGCACATCGCCGAGGGGGCAGGCCCTGAATCCAATCCAAGTTGGCTTCCAATTCAAAAACGAGAACGCCGCCAATCCCCTGCTCGCCGCAACCCCCTTGCGAGTCCTGCAGCCGCGGGGAGTGGCTGAATTTGACTGCTCTTCGACAAGCTCCTAATGCAGATAATGCATGCGTGAGATTCCCAGCCGCTGCATCTTGTACTGCAGGGTGGTGCGCTTGAGTCCAAGCCGGGCCGCCGCGCCTGCCGGTCCCGACAAGGCGCCCCGCGTCTGACGCAGAATTTCGATGATGTGCTCGCGTTCTTTGTCGCGCAGCGTGCCGCCGGACTCGGACGGCTGCCGTGAGATTTCCTCGCGCAACTCGCCGAGCGGCGGGCTCAACCGGTTGCCTTCCGAAAGGATCACCGAGCGCTCGATAAAATTCTCCAACTCGCGGATATTTCCCGGCCATCGCCAGTGCATCATGGCTTCGATGGCGTCCTCGGGAACGACGTCGATCCGCTTGTGCAGCCGGGCCGCGCATTTTTCGACGAAATGGCGAATCAGCATGGGGATGTCCTCGCGCCGTTCGTGCAATGCCGGCAGATGCAGGGGAAACACATGCAAGCGGTAGAACAAGTCGTCGCGGAATTCCTTCTCCTCCACGGCGCGAACCAGATCGCGATTAGTGGAGGCGATCAGCCGCACGTCCACCCGGATCGTCTTCGTTCCTCCCAGCCGCTCAAACTCCTGGTCCTGCAGAACGCGCAACAACTTGGGCTGCAATTCCAGGGGAATTTCTCCAATCTCGTCGAGCAGCAAGGTACCTTTATCCGCCAACTCCAGCCGCCCGAGCTTCTGGCTTATCGCTCCCGTGAAGGCTCCCTTTTCGTGGCCGAACAGCTCGCTTTCCAGCAGTCCCGTGGGAATGGCGGCGCAGTTCACCTTGATGAAGTTGCGGTCCTTGCGCCGGCTCATGCTGTGAATCACGCGGGCGATGCGTTCTTTGCCGGTCCCGGTTTCGCCGGTGATGAGGACGGTGGAATCGGTGTCGGCGACGATGGTGGCGTAGTCCAGCACACGTTTCAAGCCTGGGCTGTTGCCGACGATATCGTCGGACCGGTTCGCGCTCCGGATTTCGTGCTCCAAATAGCGCTTTTCCTGGACAAGGCGGTCCTTGAGCTGCGCGATCTCGCGATAGGCATGCGCATTCTGGAGCGCAGCCGCGATCTGGTTGGCTACTTGCTGCAGGTATTCGACCTCCGACGGGCCGAAAGCATTCTCGATCATGCTGCTCGGATTCAGCGCTCCCCAGACTCGATTGCCCGCGACCAGGGGCACACTGCAAACCGACCGAACCCCGCCTTCATACATGGCTTTCGCCAGGGGTTCATTCATGTCCCGCAAATCGCCCGCGTTGAGGAATGCTACGTTTCGTGTCTGGATCGCCCGCGCCGAGACGGATTGCTCAAGTGGAATCGCACTTCCGTGGTTGACGAAAGGCTCCCATTCCAGAGCGTCCCCATGCAGGTGCACGTTCTTGGCATCCGCGTCCAGCAGGGTCAGGACGGCCCGGTCGTAGCGCGCGATGCTCCGAACGCTCGAAAGAATGACCGGCAACAGCTTTTCCAACTCGAGGCAGGAACTCACTTCACGGCCGATCGCGACCAGGCTCTGCTGTTCCTCAAAGGCGCGGTGGGCTCTGTCCTTCTCCAGCGCAAGCGCTCCCATCAGCGCCACGCGCGAGAGGAATTCGACGTCCTCGCCTTTCAGGACCTCGGGAACGTTCTTGCCCAGGCCCAATGCTCCAAAATGGCTTGAAGGCGTGCTCACGGGAAGGACGGTATATGATCGGACGCCGTGATTGAGAAACGCGGGTATGCAGCCGGGAAAGCGCTGCTCGCGTGCGGTATCGGGAATGGCGAGCGTTTCCTGATGCTTCCATGCCCACCCGCTCGGCGTTTCCTCCACGGGGGAAGGTTCGAACTCTCCATTCTCCTGGTTCTTTTTCCAATACCGACTCAGCATGCAATTCCGGCGCGGGTCGTGGAGGGAAAGATTCAGCACTTCCCCTCCCGTCAGGGCCAGCACCGGGGGAGCGAGTTCTTTGAACGCGTCCGGCAAGCTCTTGGCTCTCGCCACCAAGTCGGTAATCTCGAGTAGCAGCCGGTACCGGTCGCGTTCAGTCGAGGGTTCTTTCTCGAGTGCGACTCCGCTTTCTGACATCCGAACCTCTTACACCTGCCGAGTGAAATATGCCGGACAGATTGTATTGAGCAGGAACTGGGGATCATCGCAGCTTGCCGAGCTGCAGACTACAGTTCAAACATTGCGGTGACCGCAGGTGTCAGTTCCTTTAATTGGAACCAATCTCGTTTTCCCCGGTCGGGGACCCCCTCAGGTTCTGCGACACCGTTTTCCGGGATTGGTGCCTTCCCGGAACAATTATTGTTACTCCGTCTCCGGGCCACGGACAAGTTGTTTCCCGATTAAGATGTGGAAAACTCTAAAACAACATTCCCCAAATGGCATGCGGACAGCCGGATCATGACTAGAGGGATTGGATTCGAGCAACTTAAGCACATCTGCCAGGCCGGGTTTCTTGAAAAGGGGAGGCTGATATTGTTTTTTGGTGGTGGCAACCTTGTTTCCGGGAGTTTCCATCTGTGTGGGATCACCGAGATTTATTTCTACACCATTGACAACGCGGACATGGTAAATGCCTCCTGTTCGACTGGACTGGCGGCGAATTTCTTGTTACGAAATCCGAACAGATGCTTAGGGGGACCGGTTTGCTTGGCGGGAGCGGCGGTGTCCGTCTGGATCCACTCTGATCGAATTGCCCTGCAACCACGCGGCCTTTTCTGTTCCGGAATCGGAAATCAAGGTGGAGCTCGTATTCATTGCGCCCTCGAAACCGGTGATAGAATGTCCCTGTGGAGGCCGGCGGTTGTGCAACTTAATGGTGGGCAGAAGCTGCGGGCGCTGAGAGAATCCCTCGGATATCGTATGAGGGACGTGGAACTTGCCAGTAATCAGATCGCGCAGCGATTTGAGAATGAGGAATTCGCAATTCCTCCCAGCCGCATGTCCGACATCGAAACCAAAGGCATAATCCCGAGTATTTTTCGACTCTATTCGTTTGCAGCGATTTATCGGCGAGAATATCGGGAGTTGCTATCCTTCTATGGCCTCGAACTTGATGGCATCTCAGCGGACATTGGTTTTGGGCGCCCGCCGAAGTCTCACCTGTCCGAAGCTTTAAGCAACGTCACACAAGTGCGGATGCCGACGCGGCTCGATCCAGGATTCTCGCTTCAGAAAACGACGGACTTGGGGCGCGCCATCGAGCAATGGGGTATTGTGCCCATGTCTTACCTTGCGCTGTTTGCAGATGACCGATACACCTATGGGTATATTGGATCGGAAGATTTCACGATGTATCCCATTCTTCCGCCGGGCAGTTTCGTGCAAGTGGACGGAGCCAAGAGCAAGGTAGGGGATGGAACATGGCGTTCGGAGTACGAGCGTCCGATTTACTTTGTGGAAATGCGCGATGGATATACGTGTTGCTGGTGCTCGATTAAGCGCGATTCCATCGTCTTGCAACCTCATCCTCTGTCTCCCGTTCCGGTGCGAGTCCTTAGACACCCGCAGGAGGCCGAGGTTCTGGGGCAGGTTGTCGGGGTTGCGATGCGCCTCGGGGATTGGCATTATTCCGACTTTCAACCAACGCCGAAAGTGCGCTCAGCACCGACCTCAGATGTGCCAGGGCAGCTGGGGAAAGGGGCTTAGGTGGACAGTGCGTCAGCGAAGCCAGAAGCTCCCCTTCTGTTAGATGCTCCTTCGCGCATGACGCTAGCATGTCATTGAGCAGCACAGCCAAAGGTTTCTTCAAGACCTCGGAGAGCAGTACCCGATGCGATGCCCGGATTGCGCATTGTGCGGTATCGTCGCCATACACCCTCGCCAATCCCCAGTGACGGTACGTTCCATTGCCGTCATGCAATCTGCCCACGTAGGAAAGTCTGCCCAACAACCCAGGGACGGCGTCTAGAGTATTCGCTGTAAAGTCATCGAGAGCGGCTTTCAGTCTCATCGAATTTACGATTTCCGAAAGGGCTTCGGAACTCAACTAAATGCAGAAAACCCCTCTGCCGCCTGCAATGTATCACGGTGCGAACTCTTTCGCAAAGGAGAACGAATCATGACACAACTTATCCTGGCTTTAGTCTTGGCGGCCCAACTTCTGGCACCTGCGGTAACTCCGAGTCCGGCCGACGGCAATCCCGGGCCCATTGTCCCCACCGGTTCGCACTAGCCGAACCAGGAAAAGATCGCGGCGGCCTTCTCAGTTGAAAAGGAGCAATGCTAGGGCTATAGTGCTCTGGAATGCTCCCCACGAATTGGCACAAGGTGCTGTTGCTTTTCCTGTGGATCACGCCGCATGTGCTTCTCGGGGTACTTGCGGTCGTTCTTTGCAAGCGCCGCTTATACCGGGAATTTCCGGTCTTTCTCGCCTATGTACTTTACGAGATTGCCGAGTTCATTCTGCTGTTCGCGTTGCATTCCGTCCTGGGCGTGGGTCTAGAGCAGCATTCGTATGCTTATGCTTATTCCGCCACGCTGTTGTTTAGCATCGCTCTGCGTTTCGGGGTGATTGACGAGGTTTCTAAAGATTTGTTTCGTGAATCCCAGTTTCTGAAGGTGTCAGCGCGGCGAGCGCTGCAAGGCATAACAGGTTTGCTGCTTGCAATGGGTGTTCTGCTCGCCGTCTACGCGCCTGGGGACAATAGAGCCAAGTGGATTGCCGGTGTATACGTCGTCAACCGGGGAGCGGCTATGGTTCAATGCGGCTTGCTCCTTGCCTTGTTGCTCTTTTCCCGCTTCCTGGGCCTGTCCTGGCGCCGCCCCGCATTCGGGATCGCGCTGGGTCTTGGGATCCTGACCAGCGTTGACCTTGCCTTTTCCGCTCTTCGCGCGGAAGTCACCAGCAGGGCAGGGCAGGAAATTTTGAATTTACTGATAACCGGCGCCTACCTCGTTTGTGTTTCGATCTGGATCGGGTATTTGCGGGCGCCAGAACTTGAACCTGCGTCTCTTACGGTTGTTCCCCGTGATGAGGTGGAGACTTGGAACAGGGAGCTTCGACAATTTCTCAGGCATTGATCGCCGCTTGGATTCTTGTCGGCGTTGCGTTCTTCGCGCTGGGGATACTGGTGTATGTTGCCATCCGCAGCCGCACCCGCCGGGTTGATCTAGAAACAGCTGTCCAAGCGTTCCGGTCTCTCGATATTGAGGCCTTCAGAAACCTGGTCGACTCCGCCGAGGAAGCGTTTCTTCGCAATAATTTATCGCCAAAGAAATTCCGCGAGATTAAGCGACAGCGTGCGTGGGCAGCGCTCATCTACGCCCGGGAAGCGGGAAGGGCCGCGACCGCGCTGGCACAGGTTGGTCAAGCCGCGCAACGCAGCTCCGACCCGAAGATCGCAGCGTCCGGCGCTCAGGTTGCCGAGAATGCTTTTCGGCTTCGATTGCAAACCATCGGGGCTAGCCTCCGCCTGCTGACCGAAATCCTATTGCCTGACCTGCGAAGCCGGTCGCTCCCGCCCTTAGTGGATCAGTATGAGCGAACGGCAGAAACACTCTTTCGACTCGGCAGATTTTCATCTAGTTTAACCTCTAACTACTTCCCGTCGGAAAAATGAGATGTTTTGGTCAACTACCGTCCCTTAAACAAGCTACGGACTCGATGTCGCAAAAGTGAGTGGTCCGAACGCATACCCCCTATAACGAAAACCACGGTCCGGTTCGCTGCCGCCTGACGTATAATCAACGAGTCGATGAAAGCCTACGTCTATGTGTCGTTGAAGAAGAGCGTTCTGGATCCGCAGGGCAAGACCATCCACGGCGCCCTTACGAAAATCGGCTACAAGGGTCTGCACGATGTGCGGCAAGGAAAGTATTTCGAAATTACTCTCAACGGCGGCATCTCAAAGGATGAAGCGCAAGCGGAAGTAGAGCGGATCGCGCGCGAAGTTCTGACGAACCCGGTCATTGAAGAGTTTCGTTGCTCCCTCGAAGAGTAGATCTCCGTTTGTGCTAGATGGGCAACTGTGCCCGAACCATCACCGGTTCCCCCACCGAACCATTCGTCAAGGAGCCAATTCGCCAATGTGCGGCATTGTCGGATATGTGGGCAAGAAGCAGGTCGTTCCCGTTATCATTGAGGGCCTCAGAAAGCTGGAGTATCGCGGCTACGACTCCGCGGGAATCGCCGTGGCCGGAAGCAGCGAAGGCCTGCAGATCCGCCGCGCCGAAGGCAAGCTGCGCAATCTGGAAGAAGCGATCCGCCTCAAACCGCTCGACGGCACCTACGGCATCGGACACACACGCTGGGCCACGCATGGCCGCCCCACCGAGGAAAACGCCCATCCCCATCGCGACTGCAGCGGCAGAATCGTGGTCGTGCACAACGGCATTGTCGAGAACTATCTCTCGCTCAAGAAGAAGTTGATCGCCGAAGGCCACAAGTTCTCGACCGAAACCGACACGGAAATCATCGCCCACCTGATCGAGAAGCACTACCTGCAAACTGGCAACCGCCCTCATCCATCGCTCGAAGAAGCCGTGCGTGAAGCGGTCAAGGAACTCACCGGCGTGTTCGCGCTGGTGGTGATCGCGGCCGACGAACCGAACAAGATCGTCGCGGCGCGCAATGGACCGCCCGTTGTCATCGGCCTCGGCAAGGACGAATACTTTGTCGCCTCCGACGTGCCCGCGCTCCTCGATCACACACGCGATCTTTTCTTTCTGGCCGATGGCGATCTTGCCGTGATCACCGCAGACGGCGTGCGGGTCACCGATTTCGACGGCAATCCGCTGGAGCGCAAGGCCCAGCGCATCACCTGGGACCCGATCATGGCGGAGAAGGGCGGCTTCAAACACTTCATGCTCAAGGAAATTTATGAGCAGCCGCGCACGGTCCGCGACACCACGCTCGGCCGCGTCTCGCAAGATACCGGCGCCATTTTCCTCGACGAGATGCAAGTCGGCGAAGCCGAGTTCCGAGCGTTGAAGAAAATCAATATCGCCGCCTGCGGCACCAGTTGGCATGCCGGACTGGCCGGCAAGTTCATGATCGAAAACCTGGCCCGCGTTCCGGTCGAAGTCGATTACGCCAGCGAATGGCGCTATCGCGACCCCATCCTGGGGCCGGACACGATGACGCTGCTGATTTCGCAATCCGGCGAGACCGCCGATACCATCGCCGCCCAGCGTGAAGCCAAGGCCAAGGGATCGAAGACGCTGGCTATCTGCAACGTGGTCGGCTCTATGATCACGCGCGAAGCCGTGGGAACCATCTACACCCACGCCGGCCCGGAAATCGGTGTGGCTTCGACCAAGGCTTTCACCGGACAACTTACCGCTCTTTATTTATTCGCCTTGTATCTGGCGCAGGTGCGCGGCGCCATGACACCCGAACAGGCCAAGGCCGCCGTGCAAGAGCTCATGCGCATCCCCGGCAAGCTGGAGCAGATTCTCACGCAGGATGAGGCTTGCGACGAACTGGCGAAAACTTATATCCGCGCGCAGGACTTCCTTTTCCTCGGACGCGGCATTCACTATCCCATCGCGCTCGAAGGCGCGCTCAAGCTCAAGGAAATCTCCTACATTCACGCCGAAGGTTATCCGGCGGGCGAGATGAAGCACGGCCCCAATGCGCTGATTGACGAAAATCTGCCTGTGGTCATCATCGCCACCCGCGACGTGAACAGCCCGCAGTCGATGGTCCGTTACGAGAAGACGATGTCGAACCTGAAAGAAGTGAAGGCTCGTTCCGGCATAGTCATCGCGCTCGCCACCGAAGGCGACAAAGAAATCGCCGAGGAGGCGGATCGCGTGCTCTTCGTTCCGCCGGCGCCGGAAGAACTGTCGGTGATTCTGGAAATCGTACCCCTGCAGCTGCTCGCCTATCACATCGCCGTCCGCCGAGGCTGCGACGTCGATCAGCCGAGAAATCTGGCCAAGTCGGTAACGGTGGAGTAGGAAGCTATCAGCTCTCCTCGAAAGCCGGCTCAGCAAGCTATGCGGTGTACAGGAATCGAAGCGTCCGGCAGCTCACGAGAATTATCTACATGAATGCAATGGCTCAGTTCAAAACTTTCGACGCCCGCGTGCTTCGCTCCGTCCCGCTCTCCGAGTTTACCAAGCACCTCGAACTCGAAGTGAACGGCGTCCCCCGCTTCGGCTTTGTTCCCGGGCAATGGCTCTCGGTGACGGCCACCACCCCTGATGGCGAGGAGATGACGCGCGCGTATTCGATCGCGTCGCCGCCGTCCGAGAACGGGCACTTCGCCTTTTGCCTGAATCGTGTGCAGGATGGATTCATGTCGAACTATCTCTGCAGCCTTGACGAAGGCGCGAAGGTCGTCTTTCAGGGGCCATTCGGCGATTTTATTCTGCGCCCGCCGCTGCGCGACACCGCATTCATCGCGAGTGGAACCGGGATTGCGCCTTTCCGTTCGATGCTGCATTGGCTACTGGCGGAGAGCGACCGGCATCAGGGACGCAAGTTCTGGCTGCTTTTCGGCGCGCGCCGCGAGCAGGACATTTATTATCGCGAGGAGTTTGAAAATCTCGCTGCCAAACACGCTAACTTTCATTTTCTGCCCACGTTGAGCCGCGCTGCTCCCGAGTGGAAGGGCCTGCGAGGATACGTGCAGGAACATCTGGTCGAGATCGTTGGCACCCGTACCGATATGCACGCCTACATCTGCGGCCTCGACAAGATGGTCAAGGCGAATCGAGATTTGCTGAAGAGTCTGGGTTGGGATCGGGCTTCGATCCGCTACGAAAAATACGACTGACCTCGTAGAATGGATTTTAATTTATCGAGGAGAACAATCGTGTACATCGCAGACGACAAGCGTTACGAGGCCATGCAATATCGCCGCTCGGGACGCAGCGGCCTCAAACTTCCCGCGGTGTCGCTCGGACTGTGGCAGAACTTCGGCGGCGTGAATAACTTCGAAAACTCTCGCGCCATGCTGCGCCGCGCCTTCGATCTCGGCATAACGCATTTCGATCTTGCCAACAATTACGGCCCTCCGTATGGATCGGCGGAGGAAACTTTCGGGCAGATCCTGAAGAAAGATTTTCTTCCCTACCGCGACGAATTGATCATCTCGACCAAGGCGGGCTGGGACATGTGGCCTGGGCCCTACGGAGATCTTGGCTCGCGCAAATATATGCTGGCCAGCCTCGATCAAAGCCTGAACCGCATGGGGCTCGAGTATGTCGACATTTTCTACCATCACCGGCCCGATCCGGAGACGCCGATGGAAGAATCGATGGGCGCGCTCGACACGGCGGTTCGCTCCGGACGAGCGCTCTACGCGGGCATCTCCGCGTACAACGCCAAGCAGACGGCGGAGGCGCTGAAGATTCTGCGCGACCTCGGAACGCCATGCCTGATTCATCAGCCGAAGTATTCGATGTTCGTGCGCGATCCCGAGCAGGGATTGCTCGACGTGCTGGAGAAAGAAGGCGTGGGAGCGATCGTCTTCAGCCCGCTGGCGCAGGGACTGCTGTCGGACCGCTATTTGCTGGGAATTCCCAGCGACTCGCGGGCCGCGCGCGATTTCTTTCTGAAGAAGAAGGATATTGGAGAAGCCACTCTCGCCAAGGTTCGCGCGCTCAATGAAGTCGCCTTACAGCGAGGACAGACGCTGGCGAAGATGGCGGTGGCGTGGGTGCTGCGCGATCCGCGCGTCACCAGCGCGCTGGTTGGCACGAGCAAAGTGTCGCAGGTGAACGACAACGTGTCCGCACTGAAGAACCCGAAGTTTTCAGCCGACGAGTTGCGCCAGGTCGACGACATTCTCGCCGGCAAACACTTGGCGTGAAGCGGCAAGGCTAGATTTCACCCATAGGTCCGCCATTCGCTCGCGGGGGGCTGGGCCAGCCCCTTCTTGCACGCTGAATCCACGCTGAATTCAGGTTTGCTCCTCCACAGGCCGATTCGGTATGCTAAGGAGTACACACCAAGTTCCGCCGATTTTCCCAGTTTTCCAGTCTCTCCAGCGCGGAGCAACCAGTGTGTGCGACCATGGGGCGGCCTGAGGGTCGCGCAATATTCCAAGTGGAATTCGCATTGAGGAGGAGTAAAACGACCAGAGGCAGAACTGCGGTCATTGTCGGAGCCCAGTGGGGCGACGAAGGCAAGGGTAAGATTGTCGACGTACTCACCCAGACCTTTTCGGTCGTGGCTCGCTACGCCGGCGGCCACAACGCCGGACACACCGTCATCATCAACGGAAAGAAATTCATCCTGCAGCTCGTACCCGGCGGTATTCTGCGGCCCGAGTGCACCAGCGTCATAGGCAATGGCGTGGTGATCGATCCGTTGGCCTTCCTGAAGGAGGTCGCCTCGCTGCGCGCTGGCGGCGTAAGAGTAGACGGCAACCTTTTTGTCTCGAACCGCGCACAGGTTATTCTGCCCTACCATCGCATGATGGAACTGGGGTCGGAAAACGCTCCCGGCCGCGTAAAGATCGGAACCACGTCGCGCGGCATCGGCCCATCTTACGAAGACAAAATGGGACGCCGCGGATTGCGCATCGCCGACTTGCTCGACACTCAATTGCTGCGCGCGCACATCGAGAACACGTGTCGCGAAAAAAACATGATCGCGCACGCGCTGTTCAACTCCGAGCCGCTCGATGCCGACAAAATGTTTCGGGAATACGCCGATGCCGCCGAGCAGATCGCTCCCTTTGTCCGCGACACGGCGCTCCTGCTGAACCGCGCGCTGGCCGAAGGCAAGTCGATCGTTTTTGAAGGCGCGCAAGGCACCATGCTCGACATCGATCACGGCACCTATCCGTTCGTAACGTCTTCGAGCGCCACTTCCGGTGGCGCCGCAACCGGAACCGGCGTGCCGCCGACAGCGATTGACACGGTCATCGGAATTACCAAAGCCTATTGCACACGGGTCGGCAGCGGTCCGTTCCCGAGCGAACTCCTGGACGCGCAAGGCGAAGACCTGCGCCAGCGAGGCAACGAATTCGGCGCCGTCACTGGACGTCCCCGCCGCACCGGATGGCTCGATTTGCCTCTACTTCGTTACGCTGGCATGATTAACGGTATCTCGTGGTTGGTGATTACTAAGTTGGATGTGCTCGACCACCTGACGGAGATTCCAGTGTGCGTGGGGTATAAGGTGGACGGCAAGGAAACGGACGAAGTTCCGGCGCAGGCATGTGGCTATGAAAAAATCGAGTGCATCTATCGCAACATGCCGGGCTGGGCCAGCCCGACGCAGGACATTCGGACGGTCGAAGCCTTGCCCAAGGCCGCCCGCGAATACCTGGCCTTTATCGAAAAGGAAACTGGAGCGCGGGTGGGAATGATTTCCACGGGCCCAGATCGTGAGCAGACGATCCTGGTCCCCAGCTTCATAAGCGAGTTGGGGCTGGATAGTCCGGCGGCGCGAGACTGAATCTGCAAGAGAATTTAACGAGCAAGTCTAAACAGAAAAAGAGAACGGAGCGACGAATGGTGGTGTTGGCTGTAACTTGGATGGCAAAAGCCGGACGCGAGTCCGAAGTGACCGCGATCTTTGAAAAACTCTCAGCCGAATCGCGTAACGAACCGGGCTGCCTCATGTATCAGGTGCACAAGCACAAAACCGATCCGCGCCGGTTCTTCATTTACGAACAATACAAGGATGACGCCGCCATCGAGGCTCATCGCACCGCGCCGCATTTTTTGCAGTTCGCGAAGAAAGACTTGCCCAAGGTCGCCGACCGGATCGAAGGGCACTTGTTCGAGCCATTGGGATAACTCTTACCGATTGTCATCCCAGCGCTGCGTTGTCACCCTGAGCGCAGCGAAGGATCTCCTGCGGGTGCGCATCCGCGGGCTGTTTGACCTTCACTTCGGTTGCTTGTCCACCATCAACACCCCGCCAGAAGCGTAGTCCTCCTTGGAAACTTCATGGAACGCGACCATGATTGCTTCGCGGCGCGCGCCGGCCTCTTCCACCATCGTGTCGGTAATGCGCTGCGCAATCTTCCGCTTCTGATCGACCGTGCGGCCTTCGAGCATAGTGACCTGAACAAGAGGCATCGGAGTCGGCTCCTTACTTCCTAGAGTCATTGCTTCCCGGAATAATATCCGGCTATTCAGGCTAGCAGGGTCATGTACCTTTGGTCATCTTGATCGGCGCAAGTTTCTTGTATATAGACATTCTATATATAGGGAGGATGATCCCAAATGGCATCCGTCAACGCACAAATCAAGCGGGGCAGCGCGGAGCTCGCCGTCCTGACGCTACTCGCCGAACACCCTCTGCACGGCTACGAAATCGCCAAGCAGATCGAGGCGCAAACGGGAGGCGTGCTGCGCTTCGATATGGCTTCTCTTTACCCCATGCTCCACCGCTTGGAACGAAAAAGCTGGGTCAAAGCGGAATGGCAGACCCTGCCCAATGGCCGCCGCCGCCGCTGCTACCGGCTCACGGCTACGGGCCGAAGACAAATTGCGCCGCTGCGCGCAGAATGGCGTGCCTTTTTTCATGCGCTACAGAGCGTCACGGGGTTTCAGAATGCCTGACTGGAAGCAGATCGTTCGCAAGAATCTCCGCGTCCTCGGCGTTTGTTCCCCGGAATTCACAGAGGAACTGGCCGGCCATCTCGAAGACAGCTATGAAGCTCTTCTGTGCGAGGGCGTGCCGGCAGAGGTAGCCTTTCACCGCACCGTGAGTCAGATCGAAGGCCGTTGCAGAATTTGGCTCGTACTACGTTTCTTACAGGAGGAGTTTATGACTGGGTTTACGCGCATGAATGGTTTTATCCGCAAAGTAGCTCTGCCCGGACTGCTGACGACCGCGGCATCCGGTCTTGTCGGTTGGGTGCTCATACGGGCCAACATCTGGCCCAAAATCATCTTAATGCCCAACCGCCAATTCCAGATGTTCCTGGCATTGTGGCCGTGGTGGTGGGGAATGCTTCCCCTCTGCGGCGCACTCGGAGCACTCCTTTCGCAGCGCAATGGAGGCTCCCGGCTGCAACGCATCGCGGCGGCCACCGCCCCCGGCGCAGTCATAGGCGCTCTTCTGCTGCTGGAGTTTCCCGTCGCATTCATATTTGACGGGTTAGTGAATCACCGATGGTGGGGCTCTGCCATGTGGGAAGGGCTTGGACTGCTTCTGCTCCAATTCGCAGTAATACCGGCAGTGCTCTTGCTGCTGGGCGTTGGCGTGGTGGAAAAAGCGAGGAGAATGCCGTCTCGCGCGATATGAAACCGCGTCGCGCGGTTCAGTCCCCAGTTCCCGGCTCCCAGAAAAATCTGCCCTTAGATCAATCTCACTGAGAACTGGGAACTGAGAACCGGGAACTGTCTTTACTGCGCCAATTCGTAACCCGCAAAGAAGAAGCTCAACTCGAAGCGAGCCGTGTCATCCGCATCGGAGCCGTGAATCGCGTTGTGCTCGACATCGCTGGCCCACTTCTTACGGATGGTGCCCTCTTCGGCGTTGGCCGGGTTCGTGGAGCCCATCAGCTTGCGCAGATCGGCGATGGCGTTTTCCTTTTCCAGCGCCAGCGCCACAATTGGTCCGCTCGACATGAACTTTGTCAGCGAGCTGTAAAACGACCGGCTCGCATGGACGGCGTAGAACTGCTCTGCCTGGTGCTGAGAGATTTCCAGCATCTTCATGGCCAGAATGCGGAAGCCATTCTTCTCGAACTGTTCGATGATGTCTCCGATCGCGTTCTTCTTCACCGCGTCGGGCTTGATGATGGTTAGTGTGCGTTGCAGTGTTTTCATAAGTCAGTTGTCAGTTGTAGAGACGCGGCTTGCCGCGTCTCCCGCTGCGTACGAAGGAGACGGGGCAAGCCCCGTCTCTACACTCGCACTCCCAGCGCGGCGGCGAGCGTTTCGCCGATGTCAGCTGGCGATTTCGCGACCTTGAGGCCAGCTTCTTCCATGGCGGCAATCTTCTCGGCCGCAGTGCCCTTGCCGCCGGAGATGATCGCGCCGGCGTGGCCCATGCGGCGTCCGGGAGGAGCTGTTTGTCCGGCAATGAAGCCCACAACCGGCTTCTTCATGTGCGTCCTGATGAACTCCGCGGCGATCTCCTCCGCGTTGCCACCGATTTCCCCGATCATGACCACGGCTTCGGTCTGCGGATCGCGGTTGAACAGCTCGAGCGCGTCGACAAAATTCGTGCCGATAATCGGATCCCCGCCAATTCCGAGCGCGGTCGATTGTCCGATCCCGCGCTGGGTAAGCTGATGCACCGCTTCGTAGGTTAGCGTCCCGGAGCGCGACACGATGCCAACATTTCCTTCCTTGTGGATGTGTCCCGGCATGATGCCGATCTTGCATTTGCCCGGCGAGATGATGCCCGGGCAGTTCGGCCCGATCAAGCGCGAGCGCCGGTTCTGCAGGAACTCCCAGGCGCGCACCATGTCCAGCGTCGGAATGCCCTCGGTGATGCAGACGATGAGTTCGATTTCAGCATCGGCCGCTTCCATAATCGCATCCGCCGCGTACGGCGGCGGCACAAAAATGACCGTGGCATTCGCGCCCGTCTTGTCCGCCGCTTCCTGCACGGTATTGAAAATCGGCCAGCCTTCGTGTGTCGTCCCGCCCTTGCCGGGCGTCACGCCGCCCACAATCTGCGTGCCGTAAGCCGCGCAAGCCTTCGCGTGGAAAGTGCCTTCGCGGCCCGTCAGACCTTGCACAACCAATCGAGTTTTCTTATCAGCTAGGATTGCCATGATTGCTCACTTTCAAAAAACGCTGTTCGCTGCTCGTCGCTTGCTCTCTCATGTGGCGACGGGGCTTTGCCCCGTCCCGGCGGGGCAGAGCCCCGCCACCACACAGCCGACTAAGCCGCGCTTCTCGCCGCCGCGACTACCTTATCGGCGGCATCCTTCATGGTCTCAGCGACCGTGAAGTTCAGCCCCGACTCCATCAGGATTTTCTTGCCTTCCTGAACATTGGTGCCTTCCAGTCGCAGGACCACCGGCAGTTGGATATTCGTTTTCCTGGCTGCCTCGACCACCCCGGTCGCCAGCATATCCACGCGCAGGATGCCGCCAAAAATATTGATCAGCACGGCGCGCACGCTCTTGTCGCTCAGCAGAATTTCAAATGCGTGCGCCACCTGGTCCGCGCTTGCGCTGCCGCCCACATCGAGAAAGTTGGCCGGCATGCCGCCCGCGTATTTGATGATGTCCATGGTGGCCATCGCCAGGCCGGCGCCATTCACCATGCAGCCCACGTTGCCGTCGAGCTTGATGTAGTTAAGGTTGTATTTCGATGCCTCCACTTCCAAAGGATCTTCCTCGGTGATGTCCCGCAGTTCGCGGATGTCCGCATGACGGAAGAGCGCGTTATCGTCAAAGGTCAACTTGGCATCGAGCGCGAACAACCGGCCGTCCGTGCAACTGATGAAAGGATTGATCTCCACCAGCGATGCGTCCGATTCCAGGAACGCGCGATAAAGGCCGGTCAGGAACTGCACGGCGGGATTGATCTGCTGCGGCTTCAGCCCCAAACTGAACGCGATCTTGCGCGCCTGAAACGGCTCCAGCCCCATGCCCGGATCGATGTACTGTTTCAGGATGGCCTCGGGCCGTTCGGCGGCGACTTGCTCAATATCCATGCCGCCCGCGGCCGACGCCATGAACACGGGCTTGCCCTCGCCGCGATCGACCAGAATGCCGAGATAAAGTTCCTTCTCGATCGGCAACGTCTCTTCGACCAGCAGCCGATGCACGATGCGCCCTTCCGGACCCGTCTGATGCGTCACCAGTTTCATGCCCAACATTTTGCCGGCGATCTCGCCCGCCTCTTCCACCGACTTGGCGATCTTCACTCCGCCACCCTTGCCGCGCCCGCCGGCGTGGATCTGCGCCTTCACCACCACTCCCGTCGCGCCGGAGCTGAGAAGGAGTTTCGCCTCCGCCTCGGCTTCTTCGCGCGTCGCCGCCATCGTGCCACTCGGCACGGCGACGCCATACTTCTTCAGAATTGCTTTTGCCTGATACTCATGAATTTTCATAATGATTCCTAAACCGTCGTTAGTCGTTGGTCGTTAGTCGTTCGCGATTACGAGCTGCGGCAACTGCCTCTAATGGACTCCCGAGAGGACTCTGATTGCGGATTGGACTGCGGTCCAGCAAACCTTCGATTCTATAAGACGCAAGCACAATCGGCAAAGCGTGAGGGGCTGAAGAGAGGGTAAAAGAGCTTAAAGAGTCTACCCGGCTGCGTCGATCTTGTATCCTGAAAGCGTGCCCGAACTCCCCGAGGTCGAAACCATTGCGCGAGGCCTCGACACGCGCGTCGCCGGGGACACCGTCGAATCTGTCTGGATCGGTTCCCGGCGGCAGCCGCTCAAGTCGCCGGCCGGCGTTATCGCTCGGACGCTTGAGGGCAAGCGCATCGCGCGCGTGCACCGCGCGGGCAAGCACATCGTGTTCGACCTGGAGGGAGAATCGCGGGCATCACGGACGCTGGCATTACAGACGAAGAAAAGCAAACGCGCAGTTCTCGGCCAGACGCGGCAAGCCGTGTTTCCACATCGGCCCAATGAGGCGGCGCAGTGGATCGTTCATCTCGGCATGACTGGGCGCATGGTTGTGTGCGAACCTGCGGCGGAGATCGCGAAGCACACGCACCTGATCGCGAAGCTCGCGTCGGGGCGCGAACTGCGGTTTATCGATCCGCGGATGTTTGGCAAGCTCAGCGTTCATGCTGGCGGCTTCGATCCTGGCGGAGTGGAACCGCTGGAAGTGAGCGAGGAGCGGTTCATCGCGCTTTTTCGCGGGCGCAAGACTCCGATCAAAAGCGCGCTTCTAAATCAGAAGTTGCTGCGGGGCGTGGGCAACATCTACGCCGACGAATCGTTGTTTCGAGCTGGCATCCGTCCCCGGCGGCGGGCGGCCACCATCACGCGGGAGCAGTTGGGCAAGCTGCGCCGGGCGGTGCGGGAAGTGCTGCGCGAGGCGATCGCGCTGGGCGGATCTTCGATTTCCGATTACGTGGACGCCGACGGAGAGGAAGGATTCTTCCAGCTGCAGCATCGAGTTTATGGCCGCGAGGGGGAACCGTGCCGGGTGTGCGGGACGGCGATCCGGCGCGTTGTGCTGGCCGGCCGCAGCAGTCGCTACTGTTCAAAGTGCCAAAAATAGCCATAGTAGAACGATTTAATAGTTGACGGATTGGCATCCGCGCTGTAAAAAAAAGGGTACTGCTACATGTCCCCTCGAACGGACTATCGAGTCATTCATCATGAATAAATTCTCAATTGGAGTAGATCTCGGCGGCACGAACTTGCGCATCGCGGCCGTGGACGAACAAGGCGGCCTCATCGAAAAAGTCACACTCGGCACCAGAATTTCCCTGGGGCCCGAATACGTCATTGGCGACATGTGCGAGGCCATCCAGCGCATGTCGGAGAAATACAGGAACGGCGCTTCGCTGTTGGGGATCGGCATCGGTGTGCCCGGCATCATCGACGCTCAAACTGGCCTGGTGCGTGAATCGCCCAACCTGCCGGGCTTTGTCGACTATCCCGCCGGCGCCCTCATTGAGCAGCGGCTGAAGACCGTCGTGATCCTCGAAAACGACGCCAATGTCGCGGCGCTCGGGGAAAAATGGCTGGGCGCGGCCAAGGATTATTCCGACGTGGCGATACTGACCCTCGGCACCGGCGTGGGCGGTGGAGTGGTTCTGGGCGGCTCGATCTGGCGCGGCACGAACGGCATGGCCGGGGAGTTCGGGCATACGACGGTTGAGCCGGACGGGCAACCTTGCGGGTGCGGGAATAGAGGATGCCTAGAGCAATACGCTTCGGCAACGGCGGTGGTCCGGATGGCGCGGGAAGCGATCGCGAGCAACGGCGCGTCGGCACTGGCGCGCGCTGCGCACTCCGATCCGGAGTTCAGCGCGAAATCGATTTACAATCTCGCGATGCAAGGCGATGAAGATGCGCGCCGCATTTTCCGCTACGTGGGCCGTTGTTTGGGCATTGTGCTTTCAACGCTGGTGAATTCCTTGAACCTGCCGATTTACGTGATTGGCGGCGGAGTTGCGGGCGCGTGGGAAGCTTTTTCGCCCTCGATCTTCGAAGAGTTGCGGCGGCGTTCTCTGGTGTACGCCGCCACTGCTCCGCACGATCCTTCGGCCACCCAAGAGGGCGCTTCGGCGCATGTGGTGGCTGGTCCCGGCCACAAGACCATCGTCACCCGCGCGCTGCTCGGCAGCGACGCCGGATTATTCGGTGCGGCCCGGCTGCCGATGATTGCGAAAGCAAGGCGTTAATCGGCGCTTGCGCTTGGACGCGCGTGATGGCTTGGCTGCAGTCGCTTTCGGCGCGCCTAGCTGTGTGGGCGCGCTGGCGGCTTGGCAACCTTCGATCCCAACGCAGCGGTTTTCAACTTGGCCACTTCCAGCAGCGTAAGGTTGCGCCAATCTCCCGGCGGCACGTCGAGCGCGAGGGGACCGTACTGCACGCGCCGGATCTTCTCCACGTGGTGTCCCACTTCTTCAAACATTTTCCGCACCTGGCGATTGCGGCCTTCAATGATGGTCACTTCGAGCCACGGGTTATCGCCCTCGCGGATCAGGCGAATTTTTGCCGGAGCCGTGCGAACGCGGCGACCGCCTTTTTCGGCGATCGAAACTCCGCGGCGCAGCTTGTCGAGCTTGGCCTCGTCGGGCTGCCCGGCGACCTTCACCACGTAAGTCTTTGCCACGTTGGAAGCCGCTTTCATCAGCGCGTTGGCCAGCGCGCCGTCGTTCGTCATTAGCAGCAGGCCTTCGCTGGCCCAGTCCAGCCGCCCCACTGGATACACGCGCCCCTTCACTTTCTGCACCAGGTCCATCACGGTGGGGCGCTTTTTCTCATCGCTGACCGTGGTCACATATCCCTTGGGCTTGTTCAGCACGACGTAGGTGTAACGTTCGGGCCCCTGGAGCAGTTTGCCGTCCACGCGAATGTGGTCTTGCTCGGGATCAGCTTTGCTGCCGAGCTCGGTGACCACTTGACCATTGACCTGCACGCGGCCGGAGACGATCATTTCTTCGGCTTTGCGGCGGGATGCCACTCCGGCGGCAGCGATAATTTTTTGCAGACGTTCGGCAGGCATGGATCGCTACTCCGGGTTGACGTCGGCTGGCGTTTCGGTTTCTTCTTCTTCGGGGGCGAGTTCGGGTTCGATCGACTCGGCAATTTCAGCAGCACCTTCTGTTTCTGAGGAACTATCCTCAACCGTTAAAGATTCATCCCCGGCGGTTAGCGGCAAACTTAAAGATTCTTCCTCAGGCTTGTCCTTGCTCGGAGACGGGGCAAGCCCCGTCTCTACACTTATCGCAGGCAGGTCGCTCTGGAACGACTCCGCCAGCAGTTTCTCGAATTCCTCCATGCTGGGCAGTTCGTTGACGTCCTTGAGCCCGAAGCGCAGCAGAAACTCTTTGCTGGTTTTGTAGAGGATGGGGCGGCCGATTACGGCTTTTCTGCCCGCGGTCGTGATCAGCTTGCGGTCGAGCAGGGTGGCGATGACTCCGCCGGAATCGACGCCGCGGATTTCGCTGATCTCGGGCACCGTGACCGGCTGTTTGTAGGCGACGACGGCAAGAGTTTCGAGCGCCGGAAGCGACAGCCGGAAAGGCGGTTTCAGACTTTTGGCGAAGGCGCGCACCACGTCGTGTTGCTCGGGCTTGGTGGACATGCGGTATCCGCCGGCAACTTGGCGGATTTCGATTCCGTGGTTTGCGCCGGAGTAATCCATGATGAGCTCTTCGAGCGTGGCGCGGATGCGCGAATTAATTTCCGCGGCATCGATTCCCGGAGTTTCCGCGAGCAGCGACTCCTTTACCAGCGAAGAAATCTGGTCGAGCGAAATGGGCGTCTCCGCCGCGTAAATGATGGCTTCGAGTTGAGGTCTAAGATTCATAAGAATCGTCGTTGGTCGTTAGTCGTTCGTCGTTGGCTATTCGCCGTTAATCGCGGGTGGCAACCTTTGCTAACGACCAGCGACGAACGACCAACGACCTTCTTCATCTCCAATCGTCACGCACCGCGGCTTGCTCGGTCATTACTTGTTCGAAGTGGGAATGCTTGCGTACCAGCACTTCGCCGAAGACGTGGTCCTGCCGTACCTGGATCGCCTGCAACCGGACCAGTTCGAGCAACGCCAAAAACATGCAGACCAGCGCCGGCCGCGACGGCACATTGCGCAGCATCTGCTTCAGGCGAATCGGGCGATCTTCGAGCGAGAGCCGGCGGTGCAGGTACTGGATCATCTGGCTGACGGTTACGGTCTCTTCGTCGACTTCGAGGATTGGCCGCGTGCGCGCCCGGTCCAAGACCTGCTGGAAGGTCTTGACCAGGTCGATGACATCGGCGGCAAGTTCAGGCTCGGCGCCCTCGGCGTCCATGAACTCGCGGATCGCTGGATTGCTCAGCACCGCGTCTTCAATCTGCTGTTTCTGCAGGAGCATTTGTGCCGCGGATTTGAATTTTTCGTGCTCGAGCAGGCGGTTGACGAGTTCGTTGCGGGGGTCTTCCTGAGCGTCGGCGGGAGCGAGCGGATCGCGTGGCAACAACATCTTCGACTTGATGTGAATCAGCACGGCGGCCATGTAGATAAACTCGGAGGCAACGTTCACGTCGAGTTCGCGTATACGCTCGACATACGCGAGGTACTGCGCCGTGATCCTGGCGATGGGAATATCGTAAATGTTGATGTCCTGCTTGCGGATCAGGTCGAGCAGCAGGTCGAGCGGGCCTTCGTAGATTTCGCCGAGCGCAATGGCGAACGGGAAATCGCTGGCATCATCTTTGGCGGACTTGGTCGTGGATTTGCTCCCCCGTAGAGACGCGGCTTGCCGCGTCTCCGCTGAAACCACCGGAGCCGCGCCGGGCCCAGAAACCTCGACTGGAGCCGGTTCTGATGTAGGTTGAGACAAATCCGTCACTTCGTGGAATCCTTCGCCGGCTCATCTTTCGAACTATCGTTCGGACTACAGCCCAGACCCATCGCCTTGCGGACTTCGTCCATCGTGGCGCCTGCGACATCGCGAGCGCGAGCCGAGCCAGCTTCCAGAATATCCCAGGCGAGGCGCGGATTGTCCTCGTATTTTTTTCGGCGCTCCTGCATGGGATTGAGGATCTTTACCAGGGCGTCGGCGACCCAGCTCTTGCACTCGATGCAGCCGATTCCGGCCGAGCGGCAGCCTTCGTTTACCTTCGCGATCGTTTCTTGGCCGCTGAATATTTTGTGCAGGTCGCCCACGGGACACACGTCGGGATTGCCGCGATCGGTGCGCCGAACACGGGCAGGATCGGTGACCATCGTCTTCAGTTTTTGCCGCACCACGGGCTCGGGGTCGGTAAGCAGCAGCGCATTGCCATAGGATTTCGACATCTTGCGGCCGTCGGTGCCTGGCAGGCGCGGGGCGGGCGTTAGCAGAGCCTGCGGTTCGCGGAAAATATATTCGCGCTCCCCGGCGTAGAATCCATTGAATCGCCGCGCGATTTCACGCGTCAACTCCACGTGCGCTACCTGGTCTTCGCCGACGGGGACGAAGTCCGCCTTGTAGATCAAAATATCCGCCGCCTGCAGCACGGGATAACCAAGAAAACCGTAAGTGCCCAGGTCTTTTTCCTTGATGTTTTCCCTCTGCTCTTTGTACGTGGGGACGCGCTCCAGCCAGCCGAGGGGAGTGATCATCGAAAGCAGCAAGTGCAATTCCGCATGCGCCGGCACATGGGATTGGAGGAACATCACGCACTTCGCGGGATCAAGCCCGGCCGCGAGCCAATCCAGCAGCACCTCGACCGAGTTTTCTTTCAGACGGGACGTTTCCGCGTAGTCGGTGGTCAGCGCGTGCCAGTCGGCGATAAAGAAAAAGCAGTCGTACTCGTCCTGCATGCGGACCCAGTTTTCGAGCGCGCCAACGTAGTTTCCCAGGTGGAGCTTGCCGGTCGAGCGCATTCCGCTCAGCACGCGTTTCTTGGAAGGATTTGCCATTCAGAATTTCACCAGCATCCAGAAGTAGAAGTCAACAAACGGGCGGATCAAGCTGCTGAGCAGTCCTCCGCCCAGATACACCAGCGCCAGCAGCGCGAAGATGCCGGTGCGGTCGTACACCACGAGCACTGGCTCCGGCAAAAAATGCCGCAGCACGTGGCTGCCATCGAGCGGCGGGACGGGGATCAAGTTGAAGACCGCCAGAACGATATTGATGATCATGAGTTCGAACAGCAGCATGACGACTGGCGTCAGCGCGGAATCGGAACCGGCGCCGTCTCCACCCGCCAGCAATCCCATGACAACAGCGTGGCCGGAGGCCGATGAAAGCGAGATGCCGCCAAGCAGCAGAAGCGCCCCAGTGGCGACGATGAAGTTGCTGACTGGCCCCGCCACTGAGGTCAGAATGTCGTCCATCATGGGATGGCGAAAATTCCGTGGGTCGACCGGCGTAGGCTTCGCCCAGCCAAGCAACGGTATGTGGCTGAAGGCCGCGACCAGCGGCAGTATGATTGTGCCCACCAGATCAATGTGGCGAATCGGATTCAGCGATACCCGTCCCAACATGCGAGCCGTGGGATCGCCGCAGCGTGACGCGGTCCAGGCATGGGCGGACTCGTGCACGCTGATCGCGAACAGGAACGCGATCATCTGATAAAGGATTTCAACGATTCTCGGCGTCATTGGTGAACATTGATCTGGTGAACCCTGATTCTAGCAAAGCCCGGAAACTGCCGAGGCAACAGGCCCGGATTGCGAAAGCAAAACCAGGAGTTGCGGGGATTGAAACGATGGGATCTATTGTCCGGCGCGCATCGGCGAGACGAGCAGGTGGCCACCGGCTCGTTTCTTGCTGTCGCCCTTGTCGTGCTGGTAGAGCAGCGAGAGGGCGCCTTCGGCGGACGCGGTCGCGCCGGCGAGTTCCGCGGCCAGACCCTGATAGGAGCGGCCGATTTCGTGATTCCCCTGCGCGGCTACCGGACTGCCCTTGTCAATCGCGGGTCCCATGACCTGGAAGTTGTTGGGCACTTTCCAGAGCACCTTACAGTTGGTGGCTTTCTCCACATCCTCGTCGGTGAAGCCGGGAATCTTTTTGTAACGGTTGAGCACGATCCGCAGGCGATCGGGGCCCGCTCCTGCCTGCAGGAAGGAGCGAATCCGGCCAGCGCTCCAGAGGGAAACGACGTCGGTCTGCGCGACCAGCAGGACGGCGTTCGAAAGGTCGCAGATCATTTGCATCGTGGCATCCATCCGGCCCGAGCCATCGAGCACGACGAAGTGATACTGGCTTACCAACAGGTCGAAGAGGCGAGCCAGTTCCGACGCGGTCGGCACTGCGTTGTGCGGTTGTTGAGCCCCGGCCAGCAGATGAAGGCCATTGCGATAGGGGGTCATCAGGCCATCGAGCAGCGAACCGTCCATGCGATGCAGGTTCTGTAACGCATCGATCAGTGTGAATTGAGGCCGCAGATTCAGTTGCAGGGCAGCGTGGCCGATGGGAGCGAAATCCACCAGCACCACACGTCCGTGAGTCTCCTGTAACGCGACCGCGGTATTCACCGCGGTGGTGGTGGCGCCGGCTCCGCCCTTGGCGTTCAGAAAAGTGAAGACGCGGGCCTTGCTGGAACTGCGCTGTGCGCGGCTCAACGTGGCCGAGAAGCGAGTGAAGGCTTCGATCAAGGCTTCGCGGCTGGCGCCATGATCCAGAAACTCGCGCGCGCCGGCGCGCATGGCGGAAACAATGTTCGTGGGCTGGTTCATTTCGCCCACGGCAAAAATTGTCACTTCAGGAATGCTGGCGTGGATCAGCTCGATGGTGCGGATGGCTCGCTGCGGATTCTGAGGATCGATACTCACCAGGGCGACTTCGGCGCGCTGATCCTGCAATTGGCGCAAGATGGCATCGCTCGGCCCCGCAGGGAACCCGACGTGGCTCAATACCGTGCGGGCCAGGTTGGTGCTCTCGACCCGGCTATGCAGTACGACGGATTGTTCGCGATCCTCGGTGAGGAGGGCGACGGCGATCCCGGGCATGACTTGCTTCTCAGTGTTCATCATTATGCTACGAACTTCCAGCTTCGGGGCCAAATGACCTTCGTAATCGAATTGGACCACAGACGAGGCGGCAGGTCGTCGGCGGGTCCTCAATCAGAGCAAAAATCCCGCCAGACTGCTAGTTTACTTAATTGTAAGGCAAAGGCCAGTCTTGTCCAATACAAGAT
>PLIC01000307.1:0-7605 GCA_003139995.1 Candidatus Acidiflorens stordalenmirensis
GAGCGAATCGCTGCCCGAACCCGTGAGTACTTGTGCAAATACATGTGGCGGGTAGCCGATGAAAGACCAAGGATTTACCATGCTGACCCAGCAGTGCCGCCACGTGGGACGCAGGAGCCATTCCCACAGGGCAGATCAGGTTGTTAGGCTGGAATTTCTTAAGCGGACATTTCGAGTCGCAGAATCCCCCTGCTGGGTCCTAATTCAGGCGCACACTTTGGCAACACCGTTGCTTATTGTGATGAGTGGAACATCTCGGTATTCGGAGAAGAAGCCATGTGGATGAGGCCATGCGCTGTATGTAGAGCACTCATGATGAAGCTCCGATTGCGCGATTCCGTCCGCTGCCAGTGTGGGTGGAAGTGGGAGTGGTAGGGGCGATCCAAATTGACGAATCGCAGTTGACCAAGACGCAGAGATTTTACAAGATGAAGGGGAAGCTGTTATAGCCCGAGTAATTGAATTCTACATACCGACGAACTTCCGAAGAAAAGTGGCGTCGGTTCCGCAGTCGCAACCGGGAAAAGTGATCGATTTTGCCTACCGGCAAAGAAGTCAGCGTAGCGCGACCTTCCGCAACCGCACACCACTCGCAGGCGTGCCCACGACCAAGAAGAGCATATTTGATCTATCAAGTGTTGCCTAGCCGTATGACTCCAGAAATACCTGTCTCTGGTCGTGTTGTGTAGAACTTCGCTTTGGCATCGGGTTTGTGTCAAACTTTAGGTATGGCAAAGAAACGCACCAAAGCCGATAGATTAGAGCGGCAGACTGAACAACTGGGGAAAAGGGTAGATCGCCAACCAGACGAGATCGAGAAAGAGCCATCAACACTCGCACCGAAGTCGGACGAGCCGACCGTCCTGATCCCGATTGAGCAGCAGATTCAGCAACGCGCCTACGAACTTTACGAGCAGCGCGGAAGGCCCGACGGTCACGATTTGGACGATTGGCTTCAAGCCGAGTGTGAGATAAAGGGCACGCAGGCGAACGCGGCAGCGGCATAACTTCCGGCAGTCCTAAAGAGCCGTTCGTGGGACGGAGGGGCTTGTCGCAGGTGCCTTGGGGTGTCGAGGCAGACTCAAGGGGTGGATGTGAAGTTCCTTGAGCGTGTCAACTGTTGCAATTAGACACAGCGCGGGCGTCCACGGGCCATTTCTTTGCACAAGTTCGCGCAACTTGTCCCCCCTTTTTGGGTTCTCTCCTTGTAGTACTACTTCTCACAGCTGACTGGAGTTCAGTCGGGATGCACTACCTCCGGAACCTTCACGTCGACAAAGGGGAGCCTTTAAGTGCCTGAGCGCTTAAGCCGCACCCGGATGAGTAACGCCGATGCCGACGTGTCTCGCCCTGTCACAATCTTGTTCTCAATGGCCGGCCGTAAACAGGAATGGTCCTCAAATGACAATGCAGCGTAAACTTGACCGTGCTATCGCGGCTTTGGAAGTCGAAGCCAAAATGCTGGAGGCCCACGCCGAGAAACTTTCCATCATGGCTCGTCAGTTGGCCGATCCCGAACACCAGCGAGAAATCATCAAATTGTCGCACGCAGAAACGGAGAAGACTGAGAGTATAAGGCGGCAAATCCGTTTGCTGAAAGATCATCTGTAGACATTTGTGCCTCAAGACCGTGGTTTGCGCTGGAAGGCGAGAAGCTCTACCTCTTGCCCGTGAAAGGCTCGGACACGATGGCGAGTTCTTTCTGCGATCTTGAGCAGAATTGAACAGCGATTAACTATCATCTGCCGGCACAATTGAATTTGCGGTGTCTCGCGCATCAGAAATGTGCTGCTTCAGGGAATACTGTAAAACTGTACACTTTTGGCCAGCTTTCTGCCTTGGGCGCCACCTATCATCTCTATGAATCAGCCTTGCCAGCCTTGGAGGAAGTCATGGAAAACTTCGCCGAGTTGATGCAAAGGTTACTTCAAATTCAAAGTGGCGGAAGACAAAGAAGCCCAGAGCTGATCGGGGAAGACGAGCGGTTGATGGATGGTCTACAGAAGAGAAATTTGGCGGGAAAGCCCCCACAAACGGTCAGGCTTAGGCAAGATAGCCCAGAGCGGGCGCGATTCAAGGCTTAACTCTTCCCCCCATGGAGTAATGATGCAGAGATGCAGAACAGGGCTAGGCAGCAGGTCGGCTCGACGACTGGATTTTGTCCGCTACCTTAAATGCCAGTCTGTGCCAAGTACCCACCATGATTGTTTTCATATTTCACGCACAAAAGAACGCCGCATTTGCGGCGACAAGGAGAAGAACAGTGAATAAGGATCAGGTTTCTGGCAAGGTTGAGCAGGCGGTGGGAAAGGTAAAGCAAAGAGTGGGAGAAACTGTCGGCAACGAAAAGCTAGCCAATCAGGGAGTTGTGGATCAAGCCAAAGGTGCGGCAAAAGAGACGTGGGGCAACGCTAAAGACGCTGCCAAAGAGGTGCAACAGTCCCACAAGGACGCCGCAACCGACAAGGCGCACGAGACCCGAGACAAGATGAGTCAGTCGGTACAAAATGCCAAGAAGAAGGTCAACGAGAAGATCGACAAATTCAAGGGGCGTCATTCAGCCTGATGCGCCGTGGCTTCGATCATCTCTTTCTATTGCCACTCTCAGTCTGTTTAAGACCTCGGCCCGAGGTTTTTTGGTTTTCATCCGGGGATAACGATTCCGACTCTTAACAGGAGGTTCAATATGAAGAACGTTGGCATCATCGGTGTCTTACTGCTGGTGCTCGGATTATTGTCTTTTGTCGTGCCGGTACCTCACAGCGAGAACCATGGTGTGAAAATCGGAGATACCAAGATCGGCGTCCAGACCCAGAGTAGCGAGAAACTACCCCCGGCTGTAGGTATTGTTCTGCTGGCTGGGGGCGTCCTCGCCTTGGTCCTAGGGAGCCGCAAGACCTAGCAGCCCTTCCGACTTCAACCGCGTCTACTCGGAGCCCATCGAGTGAGTTGGGTCCGCTTTAGCTTCGCTCTTAGATAGCAGGCAGCAGCGAGTCACGACAGGCGCAGGCTCCGGAGCGAGGCGCGAGCCGCTCCTCGACTGATGTCGGGCACAATGACCAATTCAAGAACCGTGACACCCGAGAGTTCAACCCGATACTCCTCGACCTCGCGTATTGAGTTAGGGGGACTGAAATTCCACTGCTGTCGCACAATTTCTCGAAACGAGCGTCCGCCATCTGGAGACCATCGCAAGACGAACTCTTGGGTACGCTCTGTCTCGGTTTCTTCGAAGACGAGCGCGATGCGTTTGAGTCTTTGCGGCTCGTCGAAGATTAGCCGGATGGTCTGAGCGCCAGAATCGGCGGCACGCCAGCCCCGCGTTTCTCCTGAGACCAGCGCAGACTCCACCGGATAATCCTTGTTCTCCGATGTGACCTCGACCACGGCCTCACGGTCGAGGTCCAGCCAGCCTTCGTCGGGAGCCGGAGCATCCTTCGGAATCGGCGTGATTAGGCGCTTGCGCATAATGCTAGTTTACTCCGGCCCTGCTCTGGCGATCCAAGTATGCCCCGAAGCGCCTGCACCAAGACCGTCAATAAGGTTCCGCAGACTGTTCCATATTGAACAGTTTGGGTTGATTCGTAACGGGTATTGTCGGCTATGTCGGGCTTTAGAATGGAGGTGTCCCTTGCCTACTAATCAAGAAGAATCGTGGGATAAGGTCGTCTCCCCGGAATTAGGCATTCAGAACAAACCGCAAGGTACTGTCGCCTCCGAAACGGCAGCGCATTCGCGGGAGAACATCCCGGCTACAGAAGCAAAGGCTGCGGATCAATTCCGCTTTCGCATCTTAGTGGTAGACGATCAATATTCAATACGCGAAACCGCACGGCAGATTTTGGAAAGTGGAGGTTATGAGGTTCTCACGGCGGCGGACGGGCTGGATGGCTTACACGCGCTTAGCAAGGCGCTGCCTGACGTAATCATTTCCGATTTGAATATGCCTCGGATGTCAGGATTTGAATTTCTGGCGGTAGTACGAAAGCGGTTTCCGCACATCGCAACCATCGCTGTGAGCGGAGAGTACATCACAAGCGGAAATCCATCCGGGATTGTGGCGGACGCTTTCTTGCAAAAGGGACACTACACTCTCAAGGAGCTTTGCGGCGAAGTCGCGAAACTTCTGGCTGCTTCTCCGATCCGCTCCGAAAGAAAGAAGAGTGAGATCGCCCCACTCTTCGTGCCGAGAGACAACGCGGGGTATCTGATAATTGCGTGTCCCAAATGCTTGCGGGCCAACAGACTGGAAGCGATGAATCTGAACGGTGGGTTACACGAAACAACTTGCCAGTCATGCGGCACGCCTGTGAAATTTGAAATCAATCACGAGATTGAGCCGCTGATGAAACGCAACCACGCCTGAGCGAGGAGCAGTTCCACGCTCCCGACGATCTTGCTCTGGGAAGTGCTTCTCCGGTTCTTAGATCGGCTTGGGAGTTCTGGTCGCCACCAGCACTGCCAATATAGTGGCAGTGTTACGAACGCTTCGCGCGATTGTTGTGAGTGGTTCTGACACGAGCGGATGTTGGTCCGCCAGTGCCTCAAGACGCGTGCTGACGTTCTGGAGTTGATCGACTTCGCGCAAGATCGCTTGAAAAGGCATCGGTACACATCTCTCGCTGAAAAACCCTAAGGTGTGGGAGAACTTCAGATGGACTGGCTTACGGCCAGAAGACCTGAACGAGGAGAAAGTGGTAACCACTCCATCGCTTATTATGGCAGTAGTAGTTGATCCAAATTGACCTGTTGATGCCACCGGACTCATGAAATCATGGGGACTATGGGTAAAAAGAAAACCAAGAAACAATCAGCCAAAGCGACACTCGCCGAAGTCATCAAGGAAATGGCGAAGCCGAGAGTAGCTAGTTCTGCACGAGAGCAATAGGCGACATTTGTCGGGACGAAGGTCTAGTCGTGGAGAACGATGTTGAGAAGTGAACTGTGAACTTGCAGCCCACTCCCGCCGTCATACTCGACGAAGCCTAACTTTCTGAACCTATTCATGAAAAAGCTAACCCGCGACCGAGTTGTGCCTATCATCTCTGCGAGGGTCTCCTGACTCATCTTTGCGATTACAGTCTCGGGCTTACCTTCCTTGCCGAAATGAGCCAGCAATAGCAATATCCGAGCCAGTCTTTTCTCACTGGAATTGAAAAGCTGGTCAACCAAATCCTCTTCGTATCGGATATTCCGTGTCAGCAGATACGCGACGAACAGATCAGACAATTCGTGTTCCTCGTGAAGCGTTTTCACCATGGACTTCTTGTCGATTCTCATCACGACGCAATCGGTCATTGCGGTTGCGGAGCATAGACGGAGAGGCTGCCCTGTAAGGCAACCTTCGCCGAAGAAATCGCCCTCGTTCAGAATGCCTATGGTGGCTTCCTTACCAATCTTCGAGACAACGGTGAGTTTTACCTTTCCATTCTGTATATAACAAACAGCATCGGACGGATCGCCCTGAACGAAGATCGTCTGCTTTTTGGCAAAAGCTGCGATCTTTCTACCGCCGTCCATGGTCGAAAGGAATCTCTTAGAATCAAACTTGATGAGTTTCTTGGCTGACACCACGGGTGCCATGATCGGCGTCCTTTCAAGAGTTCCGAATGCGCAGAACGCAACTTCCTATGATGGGGGAGGAATGAATGCGCACGAAGGTCGCAAACAACGTCAAGTTCGCGGGCATAACCGCGCTCCGCTCGACGAAATAATGATTCCACCCTTGGTGTCGAAAGTCAATCCGT
Source organism: Candidatus Acidiflorens stordalenmirensis (assembly GCA_003139995.1). Classification (GTDB taxonomy): domain Bacteria; phylum Acidobacteriota; class Terriglobia; order Terriglobales; family Acidobacteriaceae; genus Acidiflorens; species Acidiflorens stordalenmirensis. Next base: position 5,748 of record PLIC01000307.1, read on the forward strand.
TCCATCTTGCTGACTTTGCGGCGCTTCGCGACTGTCCTTGCGAGGGGGAAGCCGCTTCTGTAGCTCGATTGAAGGCATTTTCTTCGGTTCGTAATTGCCTTTCGAATCGCAGGGCATCTCTGCGGGAGCGGGGCGGCTGCTTCTGAATAAGTGTCCGGCGAAGTTGATATATTGCGTTCGTGTTGAACATCTTCGTCCAAAATGCCACACCGCGTAGCGGACACGGTGTTACGTCAATGTTCCGCCACTTGGGAGCATTCGGGCTCTTCTTCCTCGCCATTCTCGATAGCTCTCCGCTGCCAACATTTGGAAGCCCCGATAAGGCAGTGAAGTTCAGATTTTTACTGTTTCTCTGGACAGAGCCAACGTGTTACCTACGCCGATCCAAAGTCCAACGTCCATGAAAGCTGAGAGAAACGCTAAACACGACATTCAGTGCGAAACTATTTGGGAGTTTTAGCCCGGTTCGAATCGTCTTGTACCGACTTCGTAGTATCCGACCTGTCGATCGTCGACTTGGTGGACAGACCACACGCGGATGGTGGATTTGTCATCTGCTTGGCAAATATACGGAAGCTCAGCCCGTCCGGATGCAACGTCGACCAGTATCCCGACCGGGTCAGCAAGGGTTTGTGCTGGACGATGATCTGGTTGAACAGAATCTTCACTCCACATTCGAGATTGCTCTTCGGCTGAAGAATGGTTCGGGCCGGATCCTTCGCCTTTAACGCACGGTCCGCTTGCCAATTGAAATCGCAGCCGTAGCGCTTCTGGTCTGCGTATGCAAGCTGCAACAATCCTTGACTGCGCATGGCCTTTCCTTCCACCTCATCGCGTTTCACGACTTCCGGCTTAGTGTGACGGACGCTCGCGTTCGGATTCAGGCCGGCTTCAGCACCCGCAAGAGCCTGGAAGAAGTAAGCCCAAAATGCGCGTTTGTCGGTTTCGCCCATCTCGTAAAACCGCGGGCAGAATCGGCGGACGCCCCGCGGGACCTGCGAAGAAAGCATTTCAGGCGGCAGGGCCTTTTCGATGATCTGGTCCCATTGTGGATTCCAGGGCGTTCCGCCGAGCTCGACCTTCTTCACATCGATCGGGGTGGGCGGGGCTGACTTGGTGGCCTGCGCATGTGACGCCGTCGCCATACCCATGAAAAATGTGAGACTCACGATGAACCACGAGGTATTCAGCGCAGAGATACTCACGTTCAGCCTCCGGTACTAATCGATCCAGCGTCGCCAACCACCGCGTGCCTCTCTGCTCCAGGTTCCGACCGCAAAGATCACGCAGGGATCGACGCGATCTTTCCTGGTTCAACACACTGGCCTGTCCGGGATTGACGGGCAAGCACTGGGGCTAACCCATAGAGCCGGCCCTGTCATGCCTGCGAGGNNGCGTGGTTTCTTCCGAGCCGAAGGCTTTCTCGCTTTGGGCGCGGCTTTAACCACGGATGGCAATTCCTGCGTGGGCTGTTTTGCAGTGCGATGATGGCCATGGTTCAGCGGTTGGATGCGCGCGGCTTCTGCTTCCATCCGCAGCTGAGCGTCGCAATCTTTTTGGCGCTCGTCTTCTAGGTATGCCGGAATCGTTTTCGTTGTCATAGCCAGAGTGTGGCAGAACTGGCGTCTTCCAAGCTGTCCAATTTAGCTCTATGTCAACGGTCTGCAATAGGTGGATCGGTGGAAATTGGTTCCACCCGCACGGACACTCCGATTCGAATGTGTAGTTTCTCAAAACAATCTGAGGGAATGAGCAATTCTGTACAGTCCAGCCGAGGGCGGGGATACTAGCATGCAGACTTGCTCAGCGCGGCGCCTGAAAACACGGAAAGCCCCTTGGGGCAGGTATGGGTTCGTGT
>PLIC01000307.1:7689-9522 GCA_003139995.1 Candidatus Acidiflorens stordalenmirensis
CCAGAAGCAGTAAAAGGACACGAAGGGCACCACGTCACCTTGACAGCACAATGTAATGCGGACAAGAACGAAGTCCACGTCATGTCGCTCAAGATGGCGAAGTGACCGCAAGAAGACCGATGGCATGCGGAACTAGTCGGTCGATCACCGGTGCGAGCGACTGAAATGGCGGGCCGGGTTTTGGTTCGCAATCGAGCGCCCGCCAACTGGCCGCGCGAATCCGTTGAGGACGGCAACGATCCGCTGGATGGTGACCAGACTCTGGACATCCTCCTCGGGTTCGCGATGGTCCACGTTTCTATACAGGGCTGAGATATGAGCGAATACAACGGAAAGGATCTGATCAAAATGCATTTCCTCAGATATTGGTACGTTTTCATACTTTTGCTGCTTGCTATGCTCGTGGGTTGTACTCAGCAACAAAGCTCGCGGGACCTTAAGGAGCAAACCGCGCAAGCAACAGCGGATGTGAAGCGCGATGCCAAGGCTGTGGCGGCAGGGATTAGCGAAGGCTGGAGCCGCGACAAGCAACTCGATTTGAACACGGCCACAAAAGACCAGCTGCTAAGCCTGCCGGGCGTGACCGCGGCAGAGGCAGACCGAGTGATTGCCGGGCGTCCTTATGGCGAAGCTGGCGACGTGGTGACGCGGCGCATTATGCCCAAGACCGAGTATGACAGAATTGCGGATCGGGTCACCGCCAAGAAATGACGCCAGCCGGATCCTCCCAGTGAGCCGAGAACGGCGGGCATCAGTTGTCAAAACGTCGAAATATGCTCCGGACAGAGCACGACTAATTTACTTCTCGAACACTTTTTCGATCTGTCCGACTTTCTTCTGAACTTTGCCGGTGTTTTTTTCGGCGTTGCCTTCGGCTTGTAAGTTAGGATTGTTCGTGACTTTGCCGGCCGTCTCTTTGACTTTGCCTTTCACTTCATGAACAGTGCCTTTAATTTCATTCTTCGTACTGGTGTTCATTTGTTTTCTCCTTGTGTTTGAGTAACATAGGTGTGCACATCCTCAGTGTCAAGGTGTCGTTCCGGTAGACATGACTTCCGCATAGTTCCTATGCGGCCTTACGCTGCGGTTGGACGCTCTTGCCCAGAGCCGTCGCCAGAGCAATTTGGTGGTCTTGTTCGTCGATCAAGATCTCGCGAATTTGTTCGCTCATGGCGTACTCGGTCAAATCCTCGCACTGGCGGACGCGCTCGCGATAATTACGAATTGTTTCCGTTTCGTTTTCGAGATCGAACTGCAACATGTCCGTGGCTTTTTCTGATGTCCGGACGGTCTTGGCTTCAACCGCCGGCATACCGCCAAGATAATCAATCTGCTTGGCGATGATCAGGGCGTGGCTCAGTTCTTGCGCAGCGTGCTTTTCGAGTTCGCCGGCGATATTCATGAACTCAGCACCCTTCAAAACCTGTGAATAGACGACGTACCCGATGATTGCTTGGTATTCGCGCGACAGGTCCTGATTCAACAACTCGATCAGTTCAGGGCGAGACACTTTCTTAAAACCTCCAGCAGTCGTTTCATCTTTCAAGGCGCTTTCCTCCAGGATAGAGTGTAGGAGCTATTTTCGGGCCTTCCGTTCTTTGAAGTATGTAAGATCGGAGCCACGCTCACGGTACCAAAGGACATCCCACCAAAACTGTGCAAAACGGAACAGTCCGGCAACAATAGATGCGAGTGACGGCGAATTGGCCCAGCCTTGTGACGATTAAATCTTCTTAAGCGACGGCTGGTGGAGTCTCATGCGACCGTCGTCATCCCACTTGACGACCGCGTCCTCTTCGTTAGCTCGCTCAACTGTGCCGAATTCTCCAGTCG
>PLIC01000149.1 GCA_003139995.1 Candidatus Acidiflorens stordalenmirensis
ACGGTATCCCGCAACAGCGAAGATTCCTCACCAAACACAATCTGGCCACTGCAATCCACCACGAGAATTCCATCCTTCGTTCGCGTTGCCAGCTTCAGTTTCATAAGAACACTCCTTCGCGGCCTGCACCAAATTCCGTTGGAACCAGACCACTCCCGCACACAACGGTGAGGCACCAGCCTATCGCTTGCCGTGCGGTTTTAGCAAGCTTCCTTCCGGGCATATCAAGACCTTCCTACTTTGTGCCGAACACTGGCTCAGACTGGCATAAGCGTAGTCCGACTGCGCTGGCGGACCTCGTGATGACGATCACTATTGGGCTCTATATGAGTTTCACTCTGAAAATCAACCCACTACAGCACTTCATACCCAGATACAACCGTATGCCCCCTGTTAACTACGCCTGCTTCGGAGTTGGGATGACTGCGGCGGTGGTTTCCGTCGCAGCGGGCTGGCACGCGCACCGGTGATCGGCACGGTGGTGCCCTGAGCGCCGCCGATCTACTCAGCGTGTCGCAGCGGTCCTATCCAAGCATCTCCCCACAGCCTAAAGTTGCGGACACTGAGCACAAGTCGCGGTTTTCGCAGACGTGGAGAACGCCGAGATCTACGTTGATGACAACTTCGTCGGCAGCGCGCCGTCTACTCTTACTCTAGAGTCGGGGAATCACAAAGTGGAGGTCAAAGCGCCGGGCGGAGCCCCATGGCAACGCGACCTGCTCGTGCTAGATGGCAGCGATGTAGCTCTAAAAGCCATCCTGAATCAGAAATGACACCGACGCCGCAGGAAGGGCGGAACTCGCCGGACAGTGTTTGCGGCGATGGACCGTGGGTAAGTGACCATGCAACGGCATCCTCATCTGGATTGCGCAGTAGCTCCCCCAACGGCCGCGACCTCTGAATCAACCTGCGGAGTTTCGGAGACTGAGCGCGTACCGTCTAGCGATGAGCAGACATTCGACCTGGATGAGAGCCAATATTCACATCAACGAAGCGGGCCACGCGGTGCTAAGCTAGATAGTTTACGACGCAAAACCACTCCGAAATCGCCGAGTTTCTGTGGAAGACCGCCGACCTCATTAAGGACGACTACGAGGCCAAGGATTATGAGGATATGATCTTGCCGGTTACTCTCTTGCGGCGGCTCGACTGCGTTCTGGAGCCAACGCATCAGGCTGTGCGTGCCGCCGCCGCGGAAGATGCGCATCGAGTATCTTGTTGAGGCCTTCAATGCTTTCAATCATGCACACTTTAACGGTCCTGACTCGGGCGTCGACTCGCCGACATTCGGCTTGATCAGTTCCTTGGCCGCCCCTCAGCGGCAAGTGCAGATGGCGTTAAAGTTCTACTAGTGAGCATTCGGAGGCAAGGCGAATCCTGCAAGGAGGCGGTTATGGCGTCGGGTGTCAAAGGCCAAGTTCTTGGAATCTGTCTTGGGATCGGGTTCTTTCTGTGGACAGCGACAGAGGCAATGGCTCAGACGATCGTGGTGGACGCTGCGCCCTCGCATGTGGCCAACACGTTCAGCCCGGTCCGCTCTCTGGGTGCGGCGATTGACCGGCTGAAGACCGGGACTCCAGACCATTTGCTGACCGACCCGGTTCTCAAGGAGATTCTTGGCGCGGGATGGCAAACCGTGACCTATCGCCAGAACACCGAGCTGATGGCCGAGGCCTGGCACTGGAACCCGCATGGCACCTGGAGCGACGCGGAGAAGCAGCAGGGTTACTTTGTGGGCAACGCGGAGCCGACCGCGGAGATGATTCGCCATTCGTGGGCAGTTCCGCTTCCGCATCGCGGCTTTAGCCGGGGCGACGGAAACGGCTGGTCCCGGCTCACCGACGGCGACCCAAAGTCGTACTGGAAGAGTAACCCGTACTTGACCCGCGCCTTCACCGGCGAGGACGACTCGCTGCATCCGCAGTGGGTGATGATCGATCTGGGCAGCAAAGTCCCCGTCAATGCCATACGGATTGCGTGGGCCGATCCCTACGCGAAGCACTACTCGGTCCAATTCTGGACCGGCGAACTCGAACCCTTTTATGACGGGACCACCAAGGGCACATGGCAGACTTTTCCGTTAGGCGCCATCACCGAAGGCAAGGGTGGGACCGTCACGCTGAAGCTGGTTTCCTGGATGATTCCCGTGAGATATCTCCGCATCTGGATGACGGAGTCCTCCAACACCTGCGATACTCACGGTCCGGCCGACAAGCGAAACTGCGTGGGTTACGCGATCAATGAACTCTATGTCGGGGCACTCTCGGCAGACGGCCAATTCAATGATTATGTCACTCATTTTCCGGGTCGTCAGCAGACCGTCACGTGGCCATCCTCGGTTGATCCATGGCATGCAGCCTCCGATGTGGACGAATCGAGAGGAGACCAGGTCGGATTCGACTTCTTCTTCACCAGCGGGGTTACCCGCGGGCTTCCCACGATGGTTCCGATTGCGATGTTGTATTCCACGCCAGAGGATGCGGCGAACGAGATTGCCTATCTTTACAAACGTCACTATCCGATCTCCTGGATCGAGATGGGAGAAGAAGCCGACGGGCAGCACATGCTGCCCGAAGACTACGGCGCATTGTATCTGCAATTCGCCACCGCCATCCACCGGCTCGTTCCCGAGGCGAAGCTGGGAGGGCCGCCCTTCGAGGGAACGTTTGATGACGTTGAAGTGTGGCCGGACGCGACAGGGAAAGTCTCGTGGCTCGGACGCTTCGTCGACTACCTGAAGGCGCACGGCAGGATGAATGACTTCACCTTCTTCTCTTTTGAGCATTATCCCTACCAGGACAGGCCCACCTACTCCTGGGCCGACCTGTACCCCGAGCCGGAATACGTCAGCCACATCGTTCAAGTCTGGAAGGACAATGGCTTACCGCCGAATATTCCCTTCTTCATGACCGAGGGCAACATCGGAGGTGGAGCTGGGCCTTCGAGCGTAAAGGGCGCCCTGTGGCTGGCCGATTATGTCGGCTCCATGATGACCGCCGGTGCCGGGGCCACTTACTTTTTCCACTACATGCCTTATCCCGGCCACTTTAGCGGCTTCCTCATGCTTGATGAAAACTACAACCTGAAGGGCTATCCGCCGCAGTACTTGGCCACGCAGGTGATCACCAAGGAGTGGGTGCAACCCGTCGATGCGCCGCATCGGCTTTTCAAGGTTTCGAGCGACGTGACCGATGCTGCCGGGACCCTGCTAGTTACGGCCTATGCCGTCGAACGTCCGGACGGACAGTGGTCCGTGATGCTGGTGAACAGAGACCAGTACAACGATCACGCGATGAAGGTGGTTTTCGACGATCCCGAAACCAAGCGCAACCGCCATTTCTCCGGTCAAGTAGACAGGATTACTTTCGGATCCGCCGAATACCAATGGCACCCCGAAGGAGAACGCGGTCACGCGAACCCCGACGGACCGCCCTCCAAGTCGAAGGTAAACGGCGGTGCAGAAACGCTTTACAAGCTTCCGATGGCATCCATCACGGTGCTACGCGGCTCCATCGGGGACCAGTAACGAGCCTGATCCGCGAGCATTTATCGTCACATGTCGGCACACCTCTTGATCCGATTGGGATAATTGCAAAGGATACCTTTCTTGGGCGCCACTTGCACCGGTTAGTCCTCTACCATGGATGCCGCCTTCGAGATCCAGAAGCGGGCTTGTTGGAACCGAAAGCACGAGGTTCTGGGTGGATGGATGTGCAAAGGGCATTCTGGAGATGGGGACTTTTTCCCCATGTTTAATGCGGGTTGTCCACATCGTGCGCCACTCCTGGACGCGCGCACCGACCTCTTTTCCTTCGGCGTGACGCCTTACGAGATGGCAAGCGGCCGCCTGCCGTTTGATAGGGAAACCACAGGAGCGACCTTTGGGGTCCTCCTCCACGAAGGCGCGGAATTACCCACTAACTGGAACCCCCAGCTTCCTCCTCAGCTCGACGAGATCATCCGTAAAGCTCTGGAGAAAGACCGCAACCTGCGCTACGTCCTCTAACGTTTACACGGGTGTTGTGGATTGACGGCCCTGACGAAATTGGTCCACTGTCCGGCATTCACCGCGTCCCAGTAGTCATACCAGAAAATGATCTTGGGTTTGGCATCGGTAGCGGCGTCACGCAGCATGGTCTGGAGTTGGCGGGTGGTTGGATAGGTGCACTGCGACCCCGAGCAAACACCGGAATCCGGGTATTGGTTCCAGTTGAAAGCCTGAAGCGCCATCTCAGCCGATTTGCCGTGGGTTGTGGCGATGGTGTGGACGTCGCTGGCCGCCGTGGCGGTATCGCTGGCGGGCGCGCCGGTGCCGATGGGGTAGTAATCCGCGCCGAGGATCTCCGCGAAACTGAACGGGTCCAAATATTTCTGGAGATTGGAGAGGCTGGGATTGGTGGCGTCGTCCCATGTGGCGTTCACCATCTGCGGATGTTTGGGATCGGCGGCCCGAATGATGTTGTAAAGATTCTGGACGTTCGAGGCGGTGCTGGGTGTGGGTTCATCGCCGATACTATACCCGTACGTGGCCGGAAGATCCTTCACGAGATTGACGAGGTATTGGAGGAATCCCTTGTTGGTCGAGCAACCGCAGGTGGCGGAGATTTCGCCGTAATCGTTGATTAAATATTTGCCCCTCTTGCTGGAATACTTGGCGAAATCGGGGTCGCTGAAAGTCCAGATGATTTTCAGTTTGTCGGAGTTGGCGTGGGCGGCATAGGCCAGTAGCTCCGCTTGGGTTCCCCAGAAAACGCTATAGTTGAGGACCACATAAAAGTTGGCGGCGGCGATTTTGTCAAGCTGGCTGGTGGCCGTGTCACCGGCAGGGCCGCTGCAGCTTTCACCGTCCAGGTTGCAATCCTGGTAGATGCCCTGGGGGATGGTGGTGATGACCTGGGCGCTGGAGAACGACGAAGAAGCCGGAATGCTGGCGCTCACGTAAAGAAGCGGATGGGCATCGAAGACTTCGGCAACACCGGCGGAGGCAGAGGTCATCAAGTCCACGGTATATTTCCCGTTCTCGTCGGTTTGCACAGGAAGAGTTTCGGTCCAGAGAGGGTCACCGCGGCGGTCTTCTCTATCGTGGATGTAAAAGGAGAGGAGATGGGACCCGGCCAAGGGCTTGCCGTCTTCGTTGAGCAAGGTGGAGCTGAAACGAATGTACTGATGAGGCGCGATCCTTGCTCCCCCCCAATTTGACAGGTTCCTGGGACAAAGCATGAAGTGGCCACAGGGAACACACCAGCAAAAAAGCAGAAAGAGAAATCACGTGCAAGTATCTGGGCTGTTTCATCACGAATCTCCTTTTTGGCCGCGAAAACGGCACCAAGTGTACACCCATCTCGCCTCGCCGAAGTTGAGCCTCTGTTCTTAGCACGCCCAACAGCGAGAGTCTCCCCCTGAGCTATGGATCCCCCGACAGGTGGGCTAGAGGCTCTGATGAAACGAGTGGTGAGAGGGTATAACCGAGTGACCAGCACGTTCGCGAGTTTCTCGGGCATTAGATCTTTTTCATCCGTTTTATGGATCAAGCGGGAATGCGGCCTGAAAACA
>PLIC01000003.1 GCA_003139995.1 Candidatus Acidiflorens stordalenmirensis
ATCCGAGCTCGCCGACACCATGGGGTGCGCTTTTCGCCGGCATAGATCCCCACCTGAAAAATGGGTATACGGATCAGTACCATTTTGGAATCCAGCAAGAAATCTTTCCGGGTTCCGTCTTGAATGTGAATTACGTAGGATCTCGTGGCGCGCGAATCAATAGCGCTATCACAGCGAATGCACTCCGGACGCCTGGGGATCCGACCTCTCAGCCTTATCCTTATGCGAATGCAATCTATTACACGACTGACTTGGGTTCGACCAGCTATAACGCGCTCCAAGTGTCCTCGGATATCAAAACTCATTCCGGCATAATCGCAACCCTGGCTTATACGTACTCGAAAGCGATTACTGAAGGTTGCGATGGCTTCCAGAGTGGATGTGATATTCAGAACCCCTACGATATTCGTGCGAGTCGAGGAGTCGCTGCTCACGACCTTCCGCAGATTTTCTCAGCTGGCATCGTGTTTCCGCTGCCGTTTGGGCGAGGACAGCGATTCAGCACTCAAAACAGTGTGATCAATCAGATAATCGGGCACTGGCAGCTCAATTCCATCGTCTCGCTGACCAGTGGGTCACCGTTCACAGTGATGGCCAGCAGTAATTCGATTTCAGAAATTCAAAATTATAGCGGCACGGAGCATGCCGAGTTGGTAGGCAATCCAAACTCCGGGACTTGTGCCAATCCAAATGGCGGGGCACCTTACAAGGTCAAAACGGTCAATTGCTGGTTCAATACCAATGCTTTTATTGACCCAGCAGCAGGTACCTTCGGCAACGAGGGACGAAATAACCTCCGCACCGACTGGGGACGGAACGTCGACCTCTCACTCCTCCGCTCGTTCAAGCTAGGTGAGCAGAGATCTCTGCAATTCAGGCTTGAGGCATTCAATGCGTTGAATATGGTTGTCTTGGGACAACCTGACAGTACAGTCGGCGATCCGACCTTCGGTGTCATCAACCATACGGGAAACACAGAGCGTCAGGTGCAAGTCGCGGTAAAGTTTGAATTCTGACCGAAGTGCCATCCTTAGAGGCGTCGAGGCCTGTTCCCGTTGAGCATGTGAGGGGAGCATCAGTAACACACCAGAACATCACATGGCTTCTGCGGGCAAACGACTAAGGAAGTATGCAGGAAGGATGTTCGTATTTGCAGTAGCGAACCGATTCCCCCCGCGACCGCTTCCCTCTCGGTTGCTTATGACTGCCGAGTCCGAAGGAAAGATCCAATTGAGCGCAGCTAGTTTTCACCAAATTGAGACTTTCTTATAAGACGGCCGCAGTTGCGGGAGCGAAAAATGGCTTACTGTGGCTCGGACCTAAAGGGTAGAACCGCCGTGGTAGTCGGCGGTACGTCCGGCATTGGCCGGGCAATCGCCCTGGGACTGGCAAACGCGGGTGCTGATGTCGTCGCAAGTGGTCGCCGACCTGACCAAGTAAAGGCAGTTGCTACCGAAATCGAAGCCCTCGGGCGTCAGGCGTTGTCCATCACGGTTGATGTCAACGACAAGTCTTCAGTGGAGAACCTGCTCTCCGCTGCTTTGGATTCATTCGGAAAAGTGGACATCCTTGTCAATTCCGCCGGGCGGATAAAACGGGGACCTACGATCGACTTTTCCGAGAGCGATTGGCACGACATTCTGGATACGAATCTCATGGGTGTATTTCGCGCCTGCCAGGTTTTCGGCCGACACATGCTTCAAAGAGGATACGGGCGAATCATTAATATCACTTCGCTCAATGCATTCGTCGCGCTGCACGAAGTTGCTGCCTACGCAGCAAGTAAAGCGGCGGTCCAGTCACTGACGAGGTCCTTGGCTATCGAATGGGCAGGCCGTGGAGTGTGCGTCAATGCGATCGCACCGGGTGTATTCCCGACCTCCTTGAATTCGGAGTTACTACAGGGCAGCGGCAGAGGGCAAGAACTGCTGATGCGGACACCGATGAAAAGGTTTGGAAATGCAGAAGAGGTAGTGGGTGCAGCCATTCTTCTTGCTTCAGACGCAGCCAGCTTTATGACCGGTTCCGTGGTGATAGTCGACGGCGGTTTTTTGGCCAGCGGTGTGAACCAGTAACTCTCATGCCTGCGACCTTGGCACATTTGCGCTTGGGAAGTTTGGCCGGCCGAGAACCATTTCAAAATAGTTTGAACCAAAGAGAAGATTAGGCGATGACCTACACAAGACGACACGTTTACACGGCCGGACTCGCCATTTCGGCAGGGGCTTTGATTGCGTTCGGAGTTCCGTCAGAAACAGAGTCGAATAGAAACCAGCTCTGTCAGTAGCTGGGCGATTGCGACGTTTCAGTACGGCTGAACCCGTGACGGTGTCCCGCTGTTAGTTAGAGGTTGAGGAGCAGTGCTCGGGTTCATCTTAACGCGACCTCCTGCTTGGCCGCAGCGTTTTCGGTTGCTTTTCTTCCTAAGATCGCCTCCAGTTGCCAGAGATCTTTCCAGCCCATGATGCGGCGGAAGTTCTTCTCCGTCGCCAGAAACGATGCTGCCACCCAACGTTGCATCATAGCCGCATCTCGCCAGCGACACACACGACGGGTTCGCATGCGCACGCCCGACTGCGGGCTCTCGATCAGATTCGTTGTGGCCAGGCAGCGATGCAGCGAAGACGGAATGCCCAATCGGTTGATCGTGAAGCATTCTTCCAACCCTTCCCGCAGACTCGCCGCTGCGGCCGGCTGCTCTTGCTCCACCCAATCGGCCAGCTTCCTGAGTCGCGCCATTCCTTCTTTCGTCTCCAGCCGATACGAGGCCCGCATCGCGGTCTTCACTTGCTCCTTCTGCTCCTCCGGCAGCCGTTCCACCACGTTGCGAATCTTGTGATTGCGGCAGCGCTGCACCGGATGTTGCGGGCCGAAGACGCGGTGAATCGCCGTGCGCAACGCTTTCGCGCCATCGATCACGAACAACCGCTTAGCCTCTGGTTTCACACCTCGCGCCACTAACTGCGCCAGTAAGTCTTCCATCACGGATTCCTCCGTCGATAATCAGGGAGCATGGGGCTACGTTCGCGAGGCAGGTTTCAAATCTGTCGACAATTTGGTGGACAATCTCGTCGATCGCGTGAGCAAGAACGGGTATTTGCTACTTAACGTAGGTCCCAAACCAGATGGCACTATCCCGGATGAGGCTAAGGAGCGGCTGCTCGGTCTGGGGAAGTGGCTTGATACCAACGGCGAGGCCATCTACGGTACAACACCGTGGTTTATCGCAGGTGAAGGCCCAACGCAGCTCGAAAAGAACGGACCGTTCAACGAGAACAACGAGCTCCGTTACACAGCGCAGGATATACGCTTCACTGCCAAAGACAACATCCTTTACGCGACTGCCCTCGATTGGCCGGGCGAGAAGATTCTTATCAAAAGCCTCGTGGCGAAGGGACGAACTTGGACTGGGCTGTATCCGTCGGAAATCGCCTCCATCAGTATGCTCGGGGACGGAAACGAGCTTAAGTGGGAGATGACGAAAGAAGGTCTAATCGTAGAGACCCCGAGAGTGAAGCCGTGTGATTACGCTTTTGCGTTCAAGATCGTCCGTAAAGCGCCATTTTGAGCGGATCGATGCACCATGACGAAAAACATCGAATACGCAAGAGCCAGCCTACAGGCGCGAAGGAGGAGCCAAAGGGGGTAAGCGATGATCCAACGGAACTGTACCGCGCCGCCAAGCGGTTTCGATTCTTTCACCGTGCTCTGACCTGCCTCGATTTTCTCATCCATGTGGAAGTGAGGATTCCACGGTTTTGGATTGCACTCGTCGTCATGGTTCTCTCAAGTCCGCTGTTGCACGCTCAGTATGCGGTCCCGCCGTGGAAGGCTGGCCCAGTCGATGTCAGCGGCATTCTGGATGGCTTCTACAGCGAGAACTTCAATCACCCGGATTGCCGCATTAATCAGTTGCATAACTTCGACTACTACTCCGCCCGTCCTCGCCTCAACATGGCCGAGGTCGGCCTGTCGCATGATCCAGCGCCTCTAGGCTTTGAAATCGATTTCGGCCTCGGGGATACGTACAAGCTGGTTCATTCTACGGAGCCCGATAGTCCACTAAAAAACATTCTGCAATTGACCGTATCCCTCAAACCTTCCGCGTGGCACGGCGTTCAAGTCGATTTCGGTAAGTTCCAGACCAGTGCCGGCATCGAATCGGCTGAAACACTGAGCGGCTGGAATTACTCACGTTCCATCCTATTCGTCTACGCTCAGCCGAACTACCACTTTGGCCTACGATCCACGGTCCCCCTCGGCAAGAGGGTCGAAGTCGGTTTACAGGTCGTCAATGGCTGGAACCGCGTTCTCGACGGAAATGGCGGCAAGACCATTGCCGTTACCGCGGACTACAAAGGTCCCAAGCTCTCCTGGTACAACGACTACTACATCGGCCCGGAGCGCGTCGACGGAGCCAACCTCCGCCGAACTCTCTTTGATACGACCCTGGTACAGGCGCACGCACGCCGTATGCTCGGTCGCTGTAGACAGAAGCGATATTAGGGCCGGTGACGCCATTATGCTGGAACATCTTATAGAAGGGGGTCACGCCCATGGCCCGAACCCGCTCAGCGACCAGGTCGCCAATAGGATACTTGACCATCGCGGTAACAATGCTGGTATGCAGACCGAAGCAGTCGGAGAGGTTGGCGGCTACATTGAATTCACCGCCGCTGACATGGATCCGGCAATCGTGTGCCTTGCGGAAAGGAATTATGCCTGGGTCTAGCCGATGAACGAGCGCGCCGAGACACACGAAGTCCAGGGTTGCCGAATCATGAATTGCAAGACCGTAGTTCATGACTTTTACCTCGAGAAGCAGATTCAGCGACACCGGGGCCAAATGCAGCCCTCGTCAGTCGGTCAGTTCTATCCTGTGCGACGTGAACAGCCGGTTTGTATTGGATGAACCATGCGGTCCTAAATTCTAGGAGCAAACCAGGTATCTAGTCAATGCTGCGGTTGGGGCCCGACCTCAATTAATCCCTTACAAATACTACTAATTGGCCAACCAAAAGTTAACAATCAGGTCGGAGCAAAAAGTGCTTGACAATCGAAAAGGGACAGGCTAGCGTTTTTGGTCGTAATTGGTTGGATCAATTTTTGTTTGTTTCATGGATCTGAACTTGTTTGAAAACGGTGGAGACGGAGGCTTTATGAATGTTCCGAAGCATGCCTGCTTGAGAATTCTCAGTTTGGCGGTGTTGATTATAGCGGTCTGTTTTGGCATGTCCGGCCCGGCTGCGGCTCAAACTGCAACGGCAGCAGCCGCCCTGAACGGCACGGTCCGAGATCCCTCAGGGGCCGCGGTGCCAGACGCAACGATCACCTTAACGAATACCAGGACCGGGTTCAAGCAAGTGACGAAAAGCAACGCGACCGGGAACTATTCCCTGGTTAATATCAGTCCGGGGAACTACACAGCTACGGTTTCGAAAGAGGGTTTTTCCACCGGGAAGGCATCCGATTTTGAACTCGCGGTGAATCAGACAGCCACCATTAACTTCGATTTGAAAATTGGCAGCGTCAACAGCACGGTTGAGGTCTCTGCGGGCGCTGTACAGATCGAAACATCCACGTCCGAACTTGGCACAGTGATCGGGCGCGCTGAAGTCAGCTCGTTGCCGCTGAATGGGCGCAATTTCACAGAGCTACTGCTGCTCGGACCTGGGGTCAGTCCCGTAAACGCTACGGAGGGCGTCAGTGGGATCGGTAATCCAATCGGGACCGTCGTCCTTCCCGCGGTCAATGGCCAAAATAACCGCAGCAACATGTTTCTGCTGGATGGCGTCAATGACTATGCCTCGATTCGCGACACCTATGCCGTGCAGCCCACGATGGATGATATCCAGGAGTTCAAAGTCCAATCCCACAACGACGAAGCGCAGTTCGGGCAAGTTCTGGGCGGGATCGTAAATGTAGTCACCAAGTCAGGAGGCAACCAGTTCCACGGTGACGTCTGGGAATTTCTGCGAAACGACGCAATGGATGCCGCAAACTATTTCAACCCAGTCAAGACCCCGCTGAAGCAAAATCAATTCGGTGGAGCAATCGGTGGCCCAGTGATTTTGCCGCATTATAACGGCCAGAATAAAACGTTTTTCTACGCTTCCTACGAGGGATACCGTAATCACACCGCATCGAACACCTTCTTTCGGACCCCAACTTCGGACCAATTGGGGGGGGGCTGTGGTGGAACCTGCGCCGACTTCAGCAATCTCGATGGCATAACACAGATCTATAATCCGTTCAGTTCGGTCCCCGACCCTACGACCGCCACGGGATTCGCCCTCCAACCGTTTATGTGCGATACGAACGGGAATCCGCTCCCGGCCCCGGGCAATATCCAGCCGTCGGGGACTCCGTGCAACAAAATTCCGTCCAACATGATCAACCCCACGACGGTTTACTTTGCGAAGACGTTCTACCCGGCCCCGGTCACCGTACCAGGTTACCCACAATGGAATGGCCGCGATACGACTCCAAATATTACCCGTCAGGATCAGGTTTCGGTTCGTTTCGACCAGCAGATCGGTACGAAGGATCGCCTTTTCGCGCGCTGGACGGAAGCCTGGGAGCCTCTTACCGGATCCGGAGGTTACCCAGCGTTAAGGTTTAATACCAAGAATGGCAATTACAACGTGGCGGTGAACTGGACCCACACATTTGGTTCAAGTTCTATGCTGCAGCTAACGTTTGGTCGTGTTTCAGCAGAGAACGACCGCACACCAAATTTCACGAATGTGCCGTCGGACTTCTACCAAAACTCTGGATTTGCTAACTATTTCTACGACCACGGGAAGTTTGGTGGCCTTCGCGTTCCGTCGGTTCAAGTTGGCGAAAACTACATCGCGGGCACCAATTATGAGGGCAAGCTGCATTACTCAAACATTTGGGAATACCGCGGCGACTACTCCAAGACTGTTGGGCGGCACAACTTCCGCACGGGCGCGAGCCTGGCCACCTATGCATGGGAACAACCATTCTTCGGCTCCGAGGATGACTTTGCTCAGGCGCAGACGCAGGATGGTAACCTGGACTCGAATACCGGCGATGCCCTGGCGTCCATGGTGCTCGGTGTCCCAGATTATTCCGAAGTGGACAACGTGTATTCGCTGCTCCACGGCGGAAAGATCATCGGAGGCTATTTCCAGGATTTGTGGAGGGTCACCGATAAGCTCACAATCAATTGGGGCCTGCGTTACGACATCACCGTTAATCCTCGCGAAGGCAAGGCATCCAACGGAAGCAACATCACTGGCGACTTCGACTTCAACAATGGAACCTACGTCCTCCAGAACCCGACTCCGGCATGTTCACCAACCCAGGGGGCACCCTGCATTCCCGGAGGAACTCTCCCCGCAAGTGTCACGATCGCGAAAAACGGAAAAATCATCCACGATGACTACAGCAACGTTCAGCCCAGAATCGGTTTTGCCTATCGCCTGACACCGAGAACAGTTATGCATGGTGGATATGGCAGGTTCTACGACAATTGGGCGGGTTTAACTGAAAATCAATCCAACTACACTCAGCTCTGGCCGAATCTGGCGTTCGTGGGAGCACCCGGCGGCTTTAATCTCTACGGACCGCCCACCGGGCTAGCCAGTGATCCTTTCAATTTTGGAAACACTGCATGGACGACTGTTCAGCCCGCACCATCGCCGTTTACACCTCTAAATGAGAGTCCTTTCACCGACCCCCACCTCAAGAACGGGTATTCGGATCAATGGAATTTCGGATTCCAGCGAGAGCTGGCGCCTGGTGCTATCACAACCGTCAACTACGTAGGCTCGCGTAACGCGCAAATCGCCACCTCGGTCACGTCCAATGCTTCGACCACGCCTGGGGGGCCCGTCCCTTACCCGTACATTCTGATGCAAACCGGATACACGAAGAGCATCTCGTCTACCGACTACAACGCTCTGCAAGTTTCCTCGCAATTCAAATTGCATTCCGGGATCACTTCGACGATTTCATACACGTGGTCGAAGGCGATGACTACCGGTTGTGACGGGTACAACTCCGGCTGCGAGATCCAGAACCCATACAATTTGGGAATGGATCATGGGCCAGCGGCCCATGATCTCACCCACATCTTCGCCGGCAGCTTTGTACTTCCGCTTCCGTTTGGCGGAGGAAGACGATTCAGCACGGGCAGCAGCTTTGTGAATCACATCATCGGCAACTGGCAGCTGAATGGAATTTTGACTTTGAACAGTGGGCCGCGTTATGACGTCCAGGACAATAATGGGATTTCCGAGATCAATAACTTTTATGGCGTCGAACGTGCCAATCAGGTGGGAAATCCTTACGCGAGCACGCCCGCGTATCCGCTGAGCAAAACGAATCCAATTAACATATACGCTTTCGCCGATCCACCCGCGGGAACTTTCGGGACTATGGGGCGAAACAGTCTGCGCGCCGACTGGGGCAGGAACTTGGATCTTTCGTTGTTCCGGTCGTTCAAGCTGTCGGAATCTAAACGGTTCGAATTCAGAGCCGAAGCTTTCAACACGTTCAATACGCCGATAATGGGGTATCCCGACACCTATCTTCCAGATGGTCCGGGTTTTTTTGGCGTAGTGTCTTATACAGCAAACACGGCGCGGCAGCTGCAGATGGCGTTGAAGTTTTATTTCTGAGCTGCTTGCGGCACAAGGCACAAGGCGGCAGAGTGCATGGTACTCTGCCGCCTTCGGACAATCAGGTCTTCATCTGCGACTCTCCACCGAAACTGGAACGTGTTGCCCGTGCTGAAAGCAGCTAACTTTGACCAAATTGAAGCTTTCGCCACAACACAGCCGCAGCTGCCGGAGGGAAAATGGCTTACCGTGGCTTGGATCTAAAGGGCAGAACCGCCGTGGTAGTTGGCGGTACGTCTGGCATTGGCCGGGCAATTGCCATGGGACTGGCAAACGCGGGTGCTGATGTCGTCGCAAGCGGCCGCCGACCTGACCAAGTAAAGGCAATTGCCGGCGAAATCGAAGCCATGGGCTGTCGCAGTCTCTCCATCACTGTGGATGTAAACGATAGGGCTTCACTGGAACACCTGCTCTCTGCTGTCCTGGACGCATTCGAAAAAGTGGATATCCTGGTTAATTCCGCCGGACGTATAAAACGGGGACCTACGATGGACTCGTCTGAGAGCGACTGGCACGAGATTCTGGATACAAACCTGATGGGTGTGCTTCGCGCCTGCCAGGTCTTCGGCCGACACATGCTGCAAAAAGGATATGGACGAATCATCAACATCACGTCGCTCAATGCATTCGTCGCACTGCATGAAGTCGCGGCTTACGCGGCCAGTAAAGCGGCGGTCCAATCGCTGACGAGATCCTTGGCTATCGAATGGGCGGGCCGTGGAGTGTGCGTCAATGCGATTGCGCCGGGTGTGTTTCCAACTGCACTGAATTCGGAGTTATTGCAGGGCACTGCCCGAGGGCAGGAATTGCTGATGCGGACACCGATGAAAAGGTTTGGAAGCGCGGAAGAGGTAGTGGGAGCAGCGATTCTTCTTGCTTCAGATGCGGCCAGCTTTATGACCGGTTCCGTAGTGATTATCGACGGTGGTTTCTTGGCGAGCGGGGTGAATCAGTAACTCACAGTTTCTTAAGCTTTGCGCACTAGCGCCTGGTCAAAGTTGGACAGGAGGGTTAGCCATTGTGGCGGTCTTGATTGACAGAGTGAGGGATTGTCGTGGTCGAGAGTGATCTCAACGGACAAACAGCGCTGGTGACCGGTGCAAGTAGTGGTATAGGTGCGGAAACGGCATTTCGATTTGGGGCCAGCGGCGCGTATACGCTTATTCACTATTATGAAAACCCAAAGGGCGCCACAGAGGTTCTCGAGAAAATTCGCCGAGCCGGTGGCGACGGGGAACTCATCTCCGCAGACTTGAGCGATGGTTCGAGCATCGCGCAATTCATTGGTTCACTGCAAACCTCGCACAGGCCGATTGACATATTGGTCAATAACGCCGGTTCCCTGATACAGAGAAGACCGTTCCTGCAGATTACCGAACAACTGTGGTCAGATGTCTTTACGTTGAATTTAACAAGTGCTTTCCTTACGACCAAGGCTGTACTTCCGTCGATGCTGCAGCGCCAACGTGGTTGTGTGGTGAATATTACCTCAGTAGCTGCTCGCTTTGGCGGCGGTATTGGGGCAATTGCGTACTCCTCAGCAAAAGCAGCACTATCGACAATGACTAAAGGACTCGCTCGGGAATTCGGACCCAACGGTATCCGCGTAAATGCAGTTTCACCTGGAACCATCGATACGAATTATCACAAGAAGTTTTCCACACGAGAGGCTCTTGATGCGGCCGTGGCTGCGACGCCGTTACAGCGCCTTGGGACAGCAACTGATATTGCCGATGTGGTTGTTTTTCTTTGTTCGGAAGGCGCGCGTTTCATTCAGGGCCAAGTAATTGAGGTGAACGGGGGATTTCTGATGGTGTGAGGTGCGATGCCCTCACTGAACAGCCCCGAAGAATGTGAACTGAGCAGGTCCTGTGTTCGAGGAGAACGAAATGTCGGCCGGTCCCTCGAAGAATTTCACAAGCCGGAATACACCACTGTTACCAGGAGGTAAGTAAAATGAGCTACACACGACGAGATATCTTGACGACCGGCTTGGCTGCTTCTGCCGGGTCTCTCCTTGCGAACACCCCTTTAGCGGCGAGTCCAACCAGTGTCGCAAAAGAGACGAGGGCTGGCGCGGCGGCGCGCAAGCCTTTTCAGCCGACGTGGAACTCCCTGAGAACGGTGAGTCTACCGCAGTGGCTGAGGGATGGGAAATTCGGGATCTACACGCATTGGGGCGTTTATTCCGTTCCTGCTTACGGGTCGAACGGAACCTGGTATGCCCACAACATGTACACCAATCCGGATTCCGATGAGAGAAAGCATCAGGAAGCCACATACGGTCCGCTGGATAAATTTGGGTACAAAGACTTCATTCCCATGTTTACGGGTAGCCATTTCGATGCAGACGAGTGGGCCGAGCTATTCAAGAAAGCCGGCGCCCGCTTTGCCGGTCCAGTCGCCGAGCATCATGACGGTTTCGCCATGTGGAACACGAAGTATTCCGAGTGGAATGCCGCGAAGATGGGACCCAAGCGAGATGTTCTGGGAGAACTCTCGAAGTCGATCAAACAGCATGGCATGAAGTTCCTTACGGCGTTCCATCACGCGGAGCACTGGTTCTACTTTCCTACCTGGGACAAACAGTATGACGTATCGGACCCTCGCTACGCCGGGCTGTACGGAGTGAGTCACGAAAAAAACGCCCTCCCGACGAAGGAATTCCTCGATGTCTGGATTGGGAAGCTGAAAGAGGTTGTGGACAACTACGGGCCGGATGTTGTGTGGTTCGACTACGGACTGCGCCTGATTCAGCAGTCCTACAAAACGGATTTCCTGGCCTACTACTTCAACAAGGCTGCAGCGGCAGGTAAGGAAGTTATCGTCACCTACAAGAACCACGATCTTACGCCTGGCGTCGGCATTGATGATCTGGAGCTGGGCCGCGAAAGTAACATGACCTACTACGAGTGGATTACTGACACCACAATCGACAGTGGAAGCGCCTGGGGATATGTGGAAAGCGTCGAATTTAAGACCGTCGATCAACTGGTGACCGGGTTAGTGGATCGTGTGAGCAAGAACGGATTTTTGCTTCTGAATGTTGGACCAAAGCCGGATGGCACGATTCCAGAGCCCGCGAAGGAGCGCCTGCTTGCGATGGGACAGTGGTTGGGAGTCAACGGAGAGTCGATTTACGACACGAGCCCATGGCTGGTAGCGGGCGAAGGACCGACCCAGTTCAAGAAGAGCGGCTCATTCAACGAAGACAACGACATCCGCTTTACCCCGGAAGATATCCGCTTCACGTGCAGAGACAACTTCCTGTACGCGACAGCGCTTGCCCGGCCAGGGGACAAGCTACCCATCAAGAGTTTGGTCCCCAGAGGAGATACCTGGACCGGACTCTATCCATCGGAGATTGATTCCATCAAGATGCTGGGAAACGACGAGCCTCTGCACTGGGAGTTTACAAAGGAAGCGCTCGTAGTGACGACTCCAAAGGTAATGTCAGGTGATCACGCCTTCGTGTTCAAGCTCACCTTAAAGAAGCCGTTCTGACCCCTTAAGGGAGCGCCGATCTAATGCCGCTCCCCCAATTCGGAACGAATGCTACGGCAGGTCTGGCCAAACTGAATTGCAGTTCGTCGAGAGTTGAAATGAAGAATGTATTTAAGCGCGCGTTAGGTCTGTCTTTTGCGGCGACCTTGTATGCGCAGGTCACTGTAAAGGAGCCGATTCCGCAAACGGCTACGATCGAGGTAAGTGCGGCGGCGGTCGGCAAACAAGAGATTCCACGAACGATCTTCGGTACGTTTCTGGAACCATACGGCAACTCAACCTACAACGGACTCTGGGCGGAACTACTGCAGAATCCAAGCCTGGAGGCCGGTTTATGGACCCCAGGTAGGATTGTTGCGATGCTTCACGATAACCCGGAGCTGCGCCGGGCGGGCGATTTAGGATTGCCTCTGCCATGGGAGCCGCTTGACGCGCACCAGGGAAATCGCTACGAGGTCCATTACGGCGATGCTGCCAATTCCTGGCAATCACTGCAGGTATTTGGCGTTCCGGGCGAGCCTACCGGGATCAAGCAAAAGGTCTATCTTCCCATTCATCGCACACGTGACTACACGGGCAGCTTTTACGCCAAGCACCTCAGCGGAGATACAAGTATAACCATCGCGCTTCGCGTCAGGAACCAGGACGAAGTGCTCGGGTCACAGCAGATTCGAGTTGCGGATACCTCGTGGACAAAGTACACGTTCACTCTTCAGGTTCCAGATGGAAAGTTACGCCGGCTCGATCCGGCGGATTTTGTCGTGGAAGTTGCGGGGGATGAACGCGTCGAGCTGGATCAGCTCTCTCTGATGCCTGCCGACGCGCAGGGCGGCCTGGACCCGGATGCCGTGGCCCTTGCCAAAGAGATGAAAACGCCACTGGTTCGGTTTGGAGGAAACTTTACCTCGGCTTACCACTGGACGGATGGCATAGGTCCGCGCGACAAGCGCAAGAATTCGCTCAACAATGCATGGGGACTTCCGGAGTACAACAGCTTCGGAACGGATGAGTTCCTTGAGTTTTGTCGCATGATTGGCGCTCAGCCGCAGATCGCTCTCAATCTCGGCAGTGGAACGCCGGAGGAGGCTGCGGCGTGGGTTCGTTACGTCGACGAGCATTGGTCCACGCACTCCGGGCTGCTGTGGGAACTTGGCAATGAGCTCTGGAACCATGGGAATCTCGGATATCCCACCCGCGATCAAATCGCCGCCCGCACCGCGGACTTCAGCAAGGCCATCCATGCAGTCGATTCGTCGGCACGGTTGATTGCCACCGGGGACGATCCCGATCATTTCCAGAGCTGGAATGCCATCCAGTTGATCAATCCACCGGGAACCTTCGATTATCTTTCAACGCACTTTGTGGTTGGTACAGGCGATGTGGTGCTCAAGAATCCCAGCCCAGACTTTGAGGCAGCGGCCGCGTATGCCCTGCCTGTCGAACTGGAAAACAGGCTGCACCATGCGCAAAGCCAGATCGACGGCACGCCCGGCTATGGCGGGGAGGTGCATCTCGCCTTTACAGAATGGTTGTTCTACGAAGAGCGCAATCACGAAGCGCCAAGCTACGACAATGAGGGCGGAGCCGTTGTGACCGGCGGCTTTCTGAACATGCTCCTGAGGAATTCCGACATTGTCCCCATTTCCGACATGACGGGAATTATGGAGTTTGCCGGAATCTGGAAAAAGCGCGGCCAGGTATATGCAACTCCCTCCTATTACGTCTTCAAGCTATACGCGAGTGCCGATATTGCAAAGCTGGTTACCGTAACAGCCGAGGCCGGCAGGTATTCCGTTGCCCAAGGCGTCAACAGGTTGCCGGATATTGCTTCCGCACCGTATCTGGATGTAGTGGCCGCGCTGAGTCAGGACGGCAAGACGCTGACGCTCTTTTGCGTGAATCGCAGTCTTGCCACCGACATTTCCGCCAACATCCGTCTGCATGACTTCGCCGTGTCCGAAACAGCCGCGGTGCACACGTTGAGCGCACGCAGTCTCACCGAAGCCAACGACGAGTTGCTTCCAACTCGTGTTAAGCCAGTGGACAGTGTTGAGGCGGCTCACCCGGACGGATGGATTCATATCTTTCCGCACTCGAGTGTGACCGTGATTGCTCTGCATCGTAAGTAGGACCGTGCACGCGCTCGACCCGTGTAATGGCGTCTGAACAGACATGGCAGGACGACCACTCGCGCCACGGCACATACTTCCCACCCGTACACTGATATTTTTGTGTAGTAATCGTTTACTTTATCGAATACAATTGAGCGCATACGATAAAACTACGGCATGGACCTGGAACCCGGACGCCTGAGGTGGGCGCTCAGGTCTGTTAACGGTAGTTGTACCGCTCAAACTCGATGCCAAGAACCGAAGGCGTCGCATCCTTTTTTTTGGAGAAATGACATGCATGAAGATTTGGTAGTTGTCACGGGTGCGGGCGGATTTATAGCGGGCTCGCTAGTTGCCTCCCTTCGCCAACAGGGCTACAAACGAATTCGCGCGGTCGACATTAAACCGTTGGACCATTGGTATCAGCGTTTCGATGATGTCGAAAATCTTTCCTTGGACCTCAATATCAAAGAGAACTGCGAAAAGGCGGCACGGAACGCACGCGATGTATACAACTTGGCGGCCAACATGGGCGGCATGGGGTTCATCGAGAAGAACAAGGCCCTCTGCATGCTTTCCGTTCTCATCAATACGCACATGTTGCAGGCGGCGGTGAAATACCGCGTGGCCAGGTATTTCTATTCCTCTTCGGCATGCGTTTACAACGGCGACAAGCAGAAGTCTTTTGAGGCTCCCCTGCTGCGGGAAGAGGATGCGTACCCCGCATTGGCCGAAGATGGGTACGGTTGGGAGAAACTCTTCTCGGAGCGTATGTGCCGGCATTTTCACGAGGATTTCGGTTTGTATACACGTGTGGCGCGTTTTCATAACGTTTACGGTCCCTGGGGCACTTGGTTTGGTGGGCGTGAGAAGGCGCCAGCCGCGATATGCAGAAAAGTCATCGAAGCCAAGGAAAACGGCAAGCATGAGATCGAGATCTGGGGCAGCGGAAATCAAACGCGGAGCTTCATGTACATCGATGATTGTCTCGAAGGCGTGCAGAAGATAATGAATTCGCAGATTTTAGAGCCGATAAATCTGGGCTCGGCCGAAGCCGTCAGTATCAACCGCCTGGTTGACTTGGTCGAGGACATTGCCGGCGTTAGGCTGAATCGCAAGTACGATCTGGACGCACCGCAAGGAGTGAACGGCCGTAATAGCGAGAATACTTTGATTCAAAAATATCTTAACTGGGAGCCAAGTATCCCCCTACGAGAGGGGCTGGAGAAAACCTACGCCTGGATTTACGACCAGTACCGGGCCCGCGAGAGCGGACGGGCCGGCGTTGTCCAAGAATTCGTCACCACACCGCACGATTAGCGTCCGTCAAATGCCAGTCTCGTCTGCCAAGATGACGCAGCCATGGGATTATCTGATTCTGACTGCGGCGAGTGCGCAGCAAGCCGCGGCTTACGAGGACCAAATTCGCCTGCGCCGTGAAGCGGGCGAACTTTCCCATGTCCGCCATTCCCTTGTGGTTGCGGACATTGACGACAAGCGGATTGGCAGCGCAGGAAGCACTCTGCATTGTTTGGCGCAAGTTTTGCGGCGCGAAGTGCCCCACGATGAAGTCGGTGATTTCGAGCAAGCGAGCTCAGTGCTGCGCCGCCTGCGGATTCTCATTGTTCACGCCGGCGGGGACTCGCGGCGCTTGCCCGCATACTCACACTGCGGCAAGATTTTTATTCCAGTCCCTACCGCAAGCACTTCGCAAATCCCGGTCACGCTTTTCGACTTGCTCATACCAATGTTCCTCCCGTTTCCGGATAGCCTCCGGGGAGAAGGGCAGATTGTAGTTGCCTCGGGGGACGCACTCCTCCAGTTTGAAGTCTCAGATCTGGATCTCGCGGCTCCGGGCATCACGCTCTTAGGATTGCTTGCCTCGCCACAAGAAGCGGCCCACCATGGTGTGTTCTGTGCTGGCAGTGAAGGTTCGCTTCGCCTCTATCTGCAAAAACCCTCCGTTGATGCGCAGATCAACGCCGGGGCCGTGAACAACGCCGGCCAATCGATATTGGACCTTGGCGTGATGAGTATGGATGCCAGTACCGCAATCAGGTTGATGCGGGCCTTTCTTGAGTTGACGCCGGCCGCTTGCGGGCCGACTCTTCAATGGCGGGCCGGGATGCGGGATGTAGTCATGACCCACGGTATCGACCTATACCGCGAGATCTGCTGCGCGCTAGGGACGGATGCCACGTTAGCAAGCTATAGCGAGGGTGTACGGGCAAGTGGGTCGAGACTTGACCCCGCGATCCTGCAGGAGTTATTTGAGGCCTTGAGTGGTGTCCACGTCCATCTGCAGGTCCTAGGCGATTGTAGCTTCCTTCATTTCGGCACGACACGGCAGCTTATTACGAGCGGGATCGCTCTGCGTGCTAACCACCAGGTAGTCCCTACCGGTACGTCCGTGCTAGTTCTGAACAGCCAGGTTCATGGCCAGGGAAGAGTGTCAGGACATCACGCTTGGGTTGAAGGCTGCTGCATAAGCGCCCCGCTGGTTCTGGGAGGGGACAATGTGGCAGTAGGGCTTGATGTGTTGGAGCCCCTTGTGCTGCCGCCGGGGGCGTGCCTCGATCTCTCGGCAGGCACTGATCGAAACGGAAAGTCCATCTGGTTTGCACGATGCTGTGACGTTGACGACAACTACAAGCAGACGGCAGCAGCGGGTGCCACGTTCTGTGGCAAACCGCTGTTTGAGTGGATGCGGGTCGTGGGTGTGAGTGCATCCGACCTCTGGCCGCCGGAGTTGTCGGAACGGGACCGTACACTGTGGAACGCGCGAGTATGTCCAGCGGAGGCCGAGCATCTGTCATTTCGCCGTTGGTTGTGGATGTTCGATGTTGAGCGCGCGACGCCGGAGCAGAAGCGGAGTTTTCTGGTAGCAGACCGCTACAGTTCATCACAAATAGCGTTGTTGCTCAGTCAGTCTGCGTTCCACATGCGGCGTTCGATGCTGTGGTCGACTGCAAGTTCGCCAGTTAAAGTATGACGCTGGCCGCTTTTTCAAGAAGCACACTATTGGACTGAAAACTCGAACGATCGCTCAGAGTGGCCGCAAAAGGACGGTGATTCGTGCTGAAAAACGGAATCCTCAATCCCGCCATCAATTCATTGTTGAGTCGAATTCGGCACACAAACACTCTGGTGCTCGCGGACCGAGGATTCCCATACTGGCCCCAAATCGAAACCATCGACATCTCTTTGGTGGACGACATTCCTCGGGTGCTGGATGTTCTTAAGGCCGTGCAAGCGAATTTCCTTATTGGAAAGATCGTAATGGCTGAAGAATTTCGGAAGGTGAACACCCCGGAAACAGTGCGCGGCTTTGAACTATGTATTGGGAATATCGAGACCATTTTCGAGCCGCATGTGCAGTTCAAGGAACGTGTTCCACGGGCGATCGGACTGATTCGCACGGGCGACACAATACAGTATGCCAACATAATTGTGGAGTCGGCCTAACACGGGAAAGGACCACTAGTGACTGAAGTCAATAACACTGAAGCCAAGAATACTGAAACTAATAATAAAATTCCAAATCGAATGGCATTGGCTGGTGGCTGGATTGACCAGCCATTCGTGTCCAGGCTTAATCCTCGGCCGCCGGGTTCGATGGTCGTGGTCGGGCTGGACCCTTCCTTCCATTTCATGGATCGAGCGGGGATGGCCACAAGTACGCGAGCTGCCGCTGCGAGGCTATGGAACGGCACCTTGCCGGATGGGGACCCGATGCAGTTGATTCAAGAGCTGTACGAGGCCGAAAACCAGGGAGTAGCGCAACCATCGGGTTCGCAGGACATGGCCGGACTCATCTTGCCGGGCGTCAACCGACTCGACTACGACTATGACCATCGTGGAGGACTTTTTCCTGTCAATGTCGAATCCTGCAACGATGAGGAGGTGGCGAGCTGGCTGGAGGAGGTTTTGCACCTCCTGCCAGTTGCCGGGCGACCGGACGGCTACAACCCCCTTGAGGAGCAGCATTTGAGTGCGGAATGGGTCCGTCGGCTGGGCGAATCCGGAAAAGTGTGCTTCCACGCGATTGTCACGAAGAACTTACGGGAATTGGGGGAGTCGATGAATGAATGTATGAGGTGCTGGGAAGCGCTCCTGCCCTATACCGTCCGACATCCGGCCATCAAGGTGGACCTGCTCAGCTTGCTGGCTTCTTACCAGTCCCGTTGTGCGGGGGCAATGTACTCAGGATGCGGCGGCGGCTACCTCTTTGTAGCTTCGGAAGACAAAGTGCCCGGAGCCATCAAGGTGAAGATACGTCTGGTGCAGAACGATCGACGCCTAACAGGAACTCTGAAAGGGTGATAGGGGTCCCGTTATGTCAGTGCAATAACTCTCGCGTTTCGAAGGTCACGCTTCGTTTCGACTGATGTTGTTAAGACGTAACCGTCTGGTTTCAACTCCAAACATGAGGAACCCGCCCAATGATTTTCTCAGGATCGGCAGAAATTCCTGTAGCCCTCCACGGTAAGAGCGAGCACACTTTGTTTCCAGCAGGGCAGCTTGTGCCGTTCATCCTTGTTACTGTCCTGTTCTTCCTGTGGGGAATTCCCAACAATCTGAATGACGTGCTGATCCGCCAGTTCATGAAGTCGTTTGCGATCGGCCGTTTTCAGGCCGGGCTGGTGCAGTCGGCTTTCTACATGGGCTATTTCCTTCTGGCCATGCCGGCCGCTCTTCTCATGAGGAAAGCGGGCTACAAGACTGGATTCGTGATCGGCTTGTTCCTGTTCGGAACCGGCTGTTTTCTGTTCTGGCCCGCAGCCCTGGCGGGAAGCTATGGATTCTTTCTGTGCGCTCTGTTCGTGATTGCCAGTGGCCTGTCATTTCTGGAAACGGCGTCCAATCCCTTTATTGCGCAACTCGGCGACCCCGATACATCGGAAAGACGGCTCAATTTCTCGCAGGCATTCAACCCCTTTGGCGCGATCACAGGGGTTCTGATCGGGACCGTTTTCATCTTTTCCGGGATCGAACTGACGCCGCAGCAGATTGCCGCGCGCAAGGCCCAGGGGCTATACGAAGTTTATCTGCGGACGGAAACACTGCGCGTCATCAAACCTTACCTGGTCATCGGCGCGGTGGCGATATTCTGGGCGCTTCTGATTTTGCGCACGAAGTTTCCGGCCATTCAGAGTGAACACGAGAGCAGTGTCGGCGACCACGGCCACTTCAGAGAACTGTTCCGCTATCCTCACTTCTTGTGGGCCGTCGTAGCGCAGTTTCTCTATGTCGGCGCCCAGGTCGGCACATGGAGTTATTTCATCCAGTATGTGCAGGAATCCACGCACCAGCCGGAAAAAATCGCCGGTTATTTCTTGACGGGCACGTTGGCTGCGTTCGGAGTGGGAAGATTTGTTTCCGCCTATCTTATGCGTTTCATAGCCCCCAATCTGCTCATGGGCACCTATAGCGTGGTGAATATCCTGCTCGTGTCCCTGGGAGTTCTTCTGTCGGGCTGGGTTGGGCTATGGTGTGTTTTTCTTACAAGTTTTTTTATGTCGCTGATGTTTCCCACTATCTTCGCGCTCGGATTGAAAGGGCTGGGCCCCAACACAAAAATTGGAGGCTCACTGATTGTCATGGCCATCGTCGGCGGCGCGGTTTTGACGCCGGTCATGGGACTCATCTCAGAACTGGGCCGGGGTGTCCGCTTGGCCTATTGCGTTCCGCTCGTCTCCTACGTCTGTATCGCTTTGTATTCCTTTTTCGGCTCCAAACAGCGCGGACAGCTAGGCGAGCAAGGTGGTTAAATCATGTTCTCGGATACAGCTCCAAAACAAACTACGCCAACATCCCGGCGAGCATTCTTGAGGCAGGCGATGACGGCGGCTGTCGTGGGCGGCTCCCCCAAGGTGTTGTCCGCAGTGTTGTCCGCCGCTTCCATTGCGCCGCGTGTTGAAACCGGCACGAGCGTCCTACGGCTCACGGCGGTGCCCAACCGCGCTCCACTCCAGCAGAACGCGTTCTATCCGCTTCCGCTTGGAGCGATCCTGCCGGCTGGCTGGTTGCGTCGGCAGCTTCAGGTGCAGGCGAACGGCCTGGGCGGTCATCTGGACGAGGTGTGGTCCGATGTCGGTCCGGCCAGCGGCTGGCTGGGTGGCACGGGCGAGAGTTGGGAGCGCGGCCCGTACTTCTTGGATGGGCTGGTACCGCTCGCGCACCTGCTCGACGACGCGCGCCTCAAGGCCAAGGCGCAACGGTTTATCGATTGGACGCTCGACCATCAGCAACCCAACGGCATGTTTGGCCCGACCAAGAACGATGACTGGTGGCCGCGCATGGTCATGCTGAAGGTGCTCACCCAGCATCAGGAGGCCACGTGCGATCCACGGGTCGTCCCGCTCATGCAGCGCTACTTCGCGCATCAACTCGCGGAGCTGCCCAAGCGCCCTCTGCGCGACTGGGGCATGTATCGCTGGCAGGACGAAGCCGTATCGGCGTTATGGCTCTACAACCGGATCGGCGACCTGAAGCTGCTCGATCTGGTGCGCCTGCTGCGCGGGCAAGGGCATGATTGGCAAAGCGAGTTCAAAGATTTCCGATACACGCACAAGACCGGCGCCGACGGGAAGGATCCCCTAGTCGAGAATGTCGGCACCGACGAAGCCATGGACACGCACGGCGTGAACAATGCCATGGGTCTGAAGGCCTCGCCCGTTTGGTGGCTCGTATCCGGCAACGCGGCCGACCGGCAGGGGCTGCACCACCAGTTGCAGATGCTCGACACCTACCATGGCCTGCTGAACGGTATGTTCAGCGCCGACGAGCACTTCGCCGGCACGGATCCGTCACAGGGTACCGAACTGTGCGCCGTTGTTGAGGCGATGTATTCGCTCGAGCAGGCGGTCGCAATCCTGGGCGACGCCGCGTTTGCCGACCGGCTAGAGCGAATCGCCTACAACGCACTGCCGGGCACGTTCACAGACGATATGTGGGCGCACCAGTACGACCAGCAGCCGAATCAGATCCAGTGCAGCGTGCGGCCGCGCCAGTGGAGCACGAACGGGCCGGATTCGAACCTGTACGGCCTGGAACCCAACTTCGGCTGCTGCACGGCGAACCTGCATCAGGGCTGGCCCAAACTGACTTCGAGCCTCTGGATGGCGACACCGGAAGGCGGGCTGGCGGCGATTGTGTATGCGCCGAACATCGTACGCACCACGGCAGCCGGCGGCGTGCCAATCGAGATCACGGAGGAAACTGATTACCCATTCCGCGAACGAATCGAGCTCCGGCTAAATCCCCAAAAAGCCGCGCGCTTTCCACTCTCACTTCGCATGCCCGGTTGGGCGGAAGGAGCGACCCTCGCTGTGAATGGAAAGGCGGTGGATACAAGGCAGGCTAGCGGATTCGCCGTGGTGAACCGCACGTGGCGTCCTGGCGATCGTGTTGTGATCCGCCTCCCGATGAAGCCGCGCATCACGCGCTGGCACAACCGTTCGGTGGCGTTCGAGCGCGGCCCCGCACTGTACTCACTGCCCATTGGCATCGACTGGAAGAAGGTGAAGGATCGCGGGCTGGCATCGGACTGGGAGGCCAACCCGACAACGGCTTGGAACTACGCCGTGGCCGTGGACGAGAGGCGACCGGAGGAGACCGTCGCGGTGGTCGAGCGAGAGGCGGCTGGGACGCCATTCACCGCAAAAGGGGCAATGGTCGAACTGCGCGTAAACGGATGCAGGCTCCCGCAATGGACCGAGTACGAGGGATCAGCCGGCCCGTTGCCCGCAAGCCCGGCGGAGAGCAGCGAAAAGAATGAGGAACTGACGCTTGTACCCTACGGTGCGGCCAAGCTTCGAATCACAGCGTTCCCAGAGCTTGCAAGGTCCTAATTTTCCGGAGGACAGTTACGCATTGCCGGTTCGGTCAGTGGAAGCGCGGACCACGAGCGATGGATCCAATATGATGCGCCTCCTGCGTGGAGGTGTTTTTGCCGCGATGATGCTCAGAGCAAGGCGCGCAGCCCTTTCTCCTATCCTCTGGCTTTGCTGGTCAATGCTAGAGAGTGGGACACGCAGCGAGTCATCGTAGTGAAGATTGCCACAGCCAATGACTGCAATATCCTTGGGTACGTTTAGTCCTGCTTCTAGAGTTGCGTTGATAGCTCCCATTGCCAGCGGGTCGTTATAACAAAATACGCCGTCGGGTCTCGGTTGTACACTCAACAGTCGCCTAATGCCTTCCGCTCCTAATTGACGGCTCTCGACATCGACCGTCCGCTCAGCGACAACATATTCGGGACGAAACTGCATGCCGTGCTGCGCAAGAGATTTCTTATACCCTTCAAACCGTCGAATACCTGGGCTAATTTCTGGGCCGCGAATGTGAGCGATCCGCTCACACCCCACCGCAATCAGATGGTCGGTTGCGAGGATGCCGGCAGCCTCGTCGTCGATGCCAACGAAGTTAGCCGGGAAACCCACAAACTCCCTGTCGATTAAAATATAGGGCGTGACTTGTTTCTCGACGCGCCGGAACGGCTCACCTGTCTTACGCGAAGACGCGATGATCAGGGCATCGAGTTGCCTCCCCAATAACTGATCGATTTCTTGCTCTTCCAGTTCCGGGTCTTCTTCCGAAGACGAGATGATAAGCGAGTACCCCTTCTTTCTCAACGCAGTTGAGATCGCCTTCGCCACCTCGGCGAAGAAGGGGTGCAAAAGGTCTGGCACGACCAGGCCTATCAGGTAAGTATGCCCGGTCACCAAGCTACGTGCTGTCAGATTAGGACGGTAGTTCAGTTCCTTAACGCGCGCTAGCACTCGTTCCCGCGTTTCCTCCCCGATATCGTCGTGGTTGCGCAAGACTTTGGAGATAGTCACCACGGACAAACCCAGATCCTTGGCGATGTCCTTCATCCGAACGGCCATAAAGTAAGTTTAGTCGATACAGTAAACGTCAGCAATGGTGAGTGTGGTGGGTGGCAACGCACTAGACGGGGAACGCGACTCCGTGCCACTTGACACCGCGAATCGCTACACCTTCCGAAGCCCTGAGTTGTCACAAGAAACTCCGTCGAGTCGCGGCCTCAGTCTCAGCAGTTGCTTCATGGCCTCCGCGCCCCGTTGCCGGCTGTCTCTGCCGCCGCAACAACGTAGTTATCCAAAAGCGTCAACCCGCCTTGTGGCGAGGGCGCGCTTATATCCCGCGCGCCTCGGAATGCCCGGAGTGTTCTCCGGACCCCGTATGTGGACCGTTCTTTTGCATCAGAGGGGAACGCCGTGCACCTTGAAGAAGCTGCAACCATCGCTCACTTTAGACGCTTACGTCTGCGGTTGCGCAAGTCGGCCATCTTCGCGGCCGGCGCGGCTGTCACGGGTCATTCTGAACGAGAACAAGTTGCTGAATACGAAATTAAGAAATCGATAAAGTAAGCGATACTGATTCTGCTTGACAAGCGGTAAAGGGTTGTGTCCAAATTGGACGAACCAATAGTCGCCTCTGGGTATAAGAGTTTTGGCAACGAGGAGGGGTCCGTGAGATCTCCGGATTACGTCTCGTTGAGGTTCCTGATTTCGGCAACGTTAAGCATGGCAATCTTTATCGGCATCTCCGGCCCGGCTGCGGCTCAAACTGGAACGGCGGCAGCCCCGCCCTGAACGGCACGGTGCGAGATCCCTCGGGGGCCGCGGTGCCAGACGCAACGATCACCCTAACGAGTACCAAAACCAGGTTCAAGCAAGTGACGAAAAGCAACGCGACCGGGAACTATTCGCTGGTTAATATCAGTCCGGGGAACTACACAGCTACGGTTTCGAAAGAGGGTTTTTCCACCGGGAAGACATCCGATTTTGAACTCGCGGTGAACCAGACAGCCACCATTAACTTCGATTTGAAACTTGGTGCCGCCAAAACCACGGTTGAGGTCTCTGCGGGCGCTGTACAGATCGAAACCTCTACGGCCGAACTTGGCACCGTGATCGGGAGCGCTGAAGTCAGCTCCTTGCCGCTGAATGGGCGCAATTTCACCGAGCTACTGCTGCTCGGACCTGGCAAGAGTCCCATAAACGTCACAGAAGGCAGCCAAGGTTACGGTAACCCTACCGGCACTGTCGTCGTTCCAGCGGTCAATGGCCAAAATAACCGCAGCAATATGTTCCTTCTGGATGGAGTCATAAATTACGCTCCGGTCAGCGACTTCTACGGTGTGCAGCCGACGCTCGACGACATCCAGGAGTTCAAAGTCCAATCCCACAATGACGAAGCGCAGTTCGGGCAAGTTCTAGGTGGGATCGTTAACGTAGTGACCAAGTCAGGAACCAACCAGTTTCACGGTGGCGTTTGGGAATTCTTCCGCAACGATGGGATGGATGCTGACAACTATTTCACTGGCCACCTCCCGCTAAAGCAAAACCAATTTGGCGGAGCCATCGGTGGCCCGGTAATTTTGCCGCACTACAACGGCCGCAACAAAACGTTCTTCTATCTCTCCTACGAGGGGTACCGCAACACCAACGGAACTCCCATTCTTTCATTGACTCCAACCCCGGCGCAACTGGGCACAAACGACAACGGCGTTCCCGATTTCAGCGACCTCTACAGCAGCGGAATACAACTATATAATCCGTACAGTTCAGTGGTTAGTCAAGGAGTTCTAAGCTCCCGGCAACCATTCTATTGCGATTCGTATGGGAACCCACTTCCAGCGTCAAACGGTATTCAGACACCGGTTTCGGGATCTTCTGCCTGCAACAAGATTCCGTCCAGCCTGGTAAATCAGGCGGCGCTCAACTTTGCGCAGACTTTCTTCCCAGCTCCGATAAACGTCAACAACCCCAGCTTTAATTACGTGGACAGCGATCATAGTCACACCCGGCAAGACCAAGTTTCTGCTCGTTTCGACCAACAATTCGGCACTAAGGATCGCCTTTTTGCACGTTACACTAGCGCCTGGGCGCTCAGCACCGCTCCAAATGGCTGCTGCGACAGCGGCTTTCCCGTGCAGGGTATAACGCAAAATAAGAGCGTTATAGATTGGAACTTAGCGGCGGTTTGGTCACACACCTTTGGTGCGAGTTCTGTACTGCAGCTTGCATTTGGCCGTGTTTTTGGACAGGACTATAATAAACCGTATAACATATCGAAAATTGTGCCTGACCAGTCCGCCTATTTAACGAAATGGGGCTATTCGCCTGCTTTCACCAGTCAAGGCCTCATTCCGAACTTGGCTCCCGACTGGCCCTACGTCAATGCTGGTGGTGGGTGGTTCAACGTGAATCAGTGGGCAAATGTCCTGGACTTCCGTGGAGATTATTCAAGAATCGTGGGACGGCATAACTTCCGTATGGGAGCAAGCACGGCCACGTATGGATGGTATCAATACCCCGACGTCAATAGCTTCGAAAATTTTAGCACGCCCCAAACTGCCTCCGGCCCTGATCTTGGCTATGCGGGAGGCAACCCCATAGCATCCCTGTTGCTCGGTTTTCCGGCCTACGCGGAATATGACAATACTTACTCCAATGTCCGCGGCGGGAAGGTCATCGGCACCTATTTCCAGGATCAATGGAGGCTGACCGACAAGCTCACCATCAACTGGGGACTGCGATACGATCTCACCACTACTCCCATCAACGGCGTTACCTCCAACAGGAGCAACGTAACGTTTGGCGACCTCGACTTTAACAATGGCACCTACATTATGCAGGATCGTCCTCCGGCATGCACACCTAATCAGACATTGAACTGCGTTCAAGGGGGGGTGCTTCCCGCCGACGTGGTGGTCTCCAGCAACGGAAAGATCTCCCAAAATAACTATGACAACATTCAGCCCAGAATCGGTTTTGCGTACCGGCTGACGCCGAAGACAGTGATCCATGGTGCGTATGGAAGGTTTTTTGACAATTGGTCGGGCGTTACCGAAAACCAGCAAGTAAATACGGGGTCGTGGCCAGCTTCGCCGTTTGTATTTAACAGCAATCCCCTCCAGAACGGGCTCTATAACCTTGGATTGCCCATTTACACCGCCACGGATCCTTTCAAATGGGGAGGGACGCTTCAAATCCCATATATAGCGGCGCCCTGGGGGAACATTGGCTCTTCCACCGACCCCAACCTCAAGAATCCATATGCGGATCAATATAACTTTGGTTTTCAGCGCGAGCTGGTTCCCGGCGCGACCGTGACCATCAACTACGTGGGCTCGCGCAACCAGCGAGTTTCCGCCCGCATTACGGCCAACGCATACCGCATCCCCGGGGACCCGAACAGTCAACCTTACCCGTATTGGCAGGAGCCTGTGGGTTACACCTCCGACCTCGGATCCAGCGATTACAATGCCCTGCAAATATCTTCAGAGATGAAGCTGCATTCCGGGATCGTAGCGACGCTTTCCTATACCTATTCGAAGACGCTCGTGATCGGTTGTGACGGTTTTCAAAGTGGTTGTGACATTCAAAACCCATACGATCTCAGGGCAAGTCGAGGCGTGGCCGCTTACGACCTGCCCAACATCTTTTCCGCCAGCTTTGTGCTTCCGCTTCCGTTTGGCGGAGGAAGACGATTCAGCACGAGCAGCAGCTTGGTGAATCACGTCATCGGCAACTGGCAATTCAACGGCATCGTCTCTCTAACCAGCGGGCCTCCCTTTACGCTCATGGCTAGTAGTAACTCAATCTCCGGCATCCTTAACGTTGCTGGGACCGAACACGCAGATGTAGTGGGAGATCCCAACTCCGGTACCTGCCCGAACCCCAATGGCGGCGCGCCATTTCCGGTCAGAACAGTCAATTGCTGGTTCAACACAAGCGCCTTCGTCGATCCGGCTCAGAACACTTTCGGGAATGAGGGGCGAAATACGCTGCGTGCAGATTGGGGTCGAAACCTCGATCTCTCACTCTTCCGGTCCTTCAGAATATCGGAGTCCAGGAGTTTGGAGTTCAGACTCGAAGCTTTCAACGCGCTCAACATGGTGGTGTTGGGTACACCTGATACCAACATACCGGATACAACCTTCGGGGTGGTAAGTAGCACGGCAAACACAGCGCGCCAGCTGCAGCTTGGTTTCAAGTTTCATTTCTGAGCTGTTTTCGCAAATGAGGCCAGAGAGCCGCAGAGTGGATGCTACTCTGCCGCTTCGGACAATCTGGGCTCAATCTGCGAATCTCCACCGGTTTTCAATCAAATTGTCTTCCAAGGGGGTAATATTCTTGAAACGTGTGAAGTCGATAATTCTAGCGCTGATACTTGGCCTTGTCTTTTTGTATTCAGCAACTATGTTCGCCGGCGAAGGTGCCGACGCTCCCACTGTATCGCAAAGTCCGGAAGTCATCGATCAAGTCTGGAGACAGGCAAGCAGCAAGTACGACGCTGAACGGGCACGGGTTCTCCAACAAGTAGACAGCGCCATTCAGCAAGGCCCGTTTCGCGCTGACTGGGAGTCGCTTCAAAAATATGAAGTGCCCGAGTGGTACAGGGACGCGAAGTTCGGGATCTTCATTCATTGGGGTGTCTATTCCGTTCCCGCGTTCGGCAGCGAGTGGTATCCGCGCCAAATGTATATCGAGGGCTCGGAAGAGTACAAGCACCACATCGCTACGTATGGCACGCAGGACAAATTCGGGTATAAGGACTTCATCCCTTTATTCAAGGCGGAGAAGTTCGATCCCACAGCTTGGGCCCGCCTCTTCAAAGAGTCAGGCGCGAAGTATGTGGTCCCCGTGTTTGAGCATCATGATGGCTTTGCCATGTATGACAGTGGCCTTTCGGACTGGACCGCGGCAAAAATGGGGCCGCATCGCGATTTAGTTGGGGACCTCGCGAAAGCAGTACGGGCAGAAGGTTTACATCTGGGCGCGTCTTCCCACCGCGTGGAACATAACTTCTTCCTGGGAGTCGGGCGCACCATTCCTTCCGACGTCAACGATCCGAAATATGCCGCTTTTTATGGACCTGCGCATCGCTGGCTCGAAGCCAAACACGGAATGCCGCTTTCCAACGACTTCACATTCGTCTCCAAAGCTTGGACCGACGATTGGCTTGCCCGATCCACGGAAATTGTCCAGAAGTATCACCCTGATTTCATATTTTTCGATTGGTGGATCGGGCAACCCTCGATTCGCGAGGATCTAACGCGCTTCGCGGCGTTTTATTACAACGAGTCACTCAAGTACGGCGATCATGTCGGCGTAATCACCTACAAAGATGTCGCGATGGAGGATCACTCAGCCGTTCTCGACCTGGAACGGGGCCAACTCTCGGACATTCGGCCCTTCCCTTGGCAGACAGATACTTCGGTTAGCAACAGATCCTGGGGCTACATCCAGAACGATACGTTCAAATCGCCCGAATTCATTGTCCACCAACTTGTCGACATCGTTAGCAAGAATGGGAATCTGCTGTTGAATATTGGTCCACGCGCCGACGGCACCATCCCTGAAGAGGTGCAGCTCGTACTTCTAGATGTGGGAGCGTGGCTGAAGGTCAATGGAGAAGCTATATACGGGACTCGCCCCTGGCGGGTGTACGGTGAAGGTCCGACCAAAGTTGCTGCGGGCTCGTTTAACGACACCCGTACCCAGCCCTATACCGCAGAGGACTTCCGGTTTACCGAGAAGAACGGCGTGTTGTATGCAATCGAGTTAGGATGGCCTTTAAACCACGAAGCGGTCATTCATGCGCTAACATCCGCGACCATGGGCGCCGGAAAACAGATCCAGTCCATTCGATTGCTAGGCTTGGCAGCGAATTTGTCTTTTGAGGAGCATCCCGATGGTCTACATGTCCGCCTACCCGAGCAGCCGGCGGGCAAGTATGCTTACGCCATCCGTATCGAGTTCTCGAGTTCCCACTAGACAACGTTTACGCCTCGGCAGGACATGGAGCGGTGACCCAATCTCTCGTAACCGACTGTGAGCATGTTGATTCGAGGGTAAGTTGGCGAAAGTTAGTGGAGGAGTACATACGATCATGAAGAACAGTCGTTTCGCTGTCGTCTTTGCTACCGTATTCCTGTTGTCATCCTTAGCTTCTGCGAGGCCGCGCTGGACCGAACAGGAGGCGACTAGCTGGTACTTCAGGCGGACAGCCACAAGTCCATTTGCTTTGGTTGCAGGCGCTGGGGCGCATATTTGCGGAGGAACGAGTTGCCGCTCCCGGTCATCCCGAGAATCAGCGTGTGGGCAACCTCACCGTTATGCAGGTTGAGAAAGTAGGGTGTGCTGTTGTCGGTTTCGAGCACAGCCAGGTACTCGGTGCCGAGATACGTGTTCGTCTTCTCGCCGGGAAGGATCGTAAACAGAAAAGACAGGTCGGCGTAATTCGTGTTCAGCAGATACAGCTGGCGGAGGTTGAGCGCATAGTTGCCCGGCACGGTGGCGAAATAGGCATTGAGCTGGTTGTAGGTTTCCGCAAACAGGTTGCCATCCCCGTTGGTGAAGATGCCAGTGAACTCGGCCCCGAGCTGCTCCAGTTCGGCCTTTGAACGACCGTACAGCACAATCGTCAACGAGAAATCGCCGAGCGATTGGCCGTCCCCCAGGGCGCGCAGGCAGTCGCCAAGGTTTTCGATGTCAGCCTGCTTTGACTCGTCCACCAGCACATCGCGCGGGTTCGTCTTCGTGGCGTCGTTGCCCATCTGGGAGACAAACCCGGTCTTCGACATATTGAAGTGGCGGCGACGCTTGTTGACTTCTTTGCGCGCTTTGTCCGCCGGGAGCGGCGTCCACTCCGTGACAACACGGAAATTGGCCGGTATCTTCAGCAGCGCGTCGAGCGCCAGGGGCCGCGTTTCGGTGATGGCCTCTTTCATCGTCAGCACACGGACAATGTGATCGCCGACGCGCAGATGATCGCGTTCCGCTTCGATATTCGAGTTGACGACCTGATAGTCGAGAAACTGCGTGGACTGCGGCCTGCCGGCAACACGCCAGTCGTCAAAATTCAGCAAGCGGCGGAAAAACGTGAATTGTCCATGCCGATTCAAGATCTCGATTTGCATGAAATCCGCGAGCTGCCGAGCGAATGCCTGCACGCTCTGGTCGAGCCGTCGAAGATCGTGCTCAATATGCGTACGCAATAGCGTTTTCATGCTGTCGTTGGTGAACTGCACTTTTAGTTCGCCAACTGCGCCCGCGGGATCGCGCAAGATTCGAGCGATTGCCGCGCCCACGCCGGTCTTCGACCTCGCGCCTTCGAGCAGGATGCAGTAGAAGATTTCCACCTGATAAAGACGGTCGAGCTTCGCTTCAAAGAACTTCCGCCGCTGGTCGATCGCCGCTTCCACGATCGGATCGTCATACT
This sequence comes from Candidatus Acidiflorens stordalenmirensis, assembly GCA_003139995.1. Lineage (GTDB taxonomy): Bacteria > Acidobacteriota > Terriglobia > Terriglobales > Acidobacteriaceae > Acidiflorens > Acidiflorens stordalenmirensis. The sequence goes on from PLIC01000003.1 coordinate 30,524, forward strand.
TTGCGAAGGGTATGTCCGGGCGGTTCGATTTGAAGAGGTACTGGTAAACATGGAAGCCTGGGCCAAACGCTTTCAGTGCCGCCTCCAACCGCTTCACCGCGTACTCCTGTTCCGAGCGGTCAAGACTTTCGTAGTCAACGCCAGGAATACTGAGCACCATGCCGACATCGCCGCTCTTGGTAAGGAAGGCCGTCTCGTTCCAGAAGCCGTATAAGTTGATGTGGTCGTTGAGAGCCGCACTCTCTTTCCACGGCTTGATGACCTTATCGAGACGCAGCATCAGACCACCTCCACACGGGGGACTTGCTGTTTGGCCGCGTCATAGCGCACGTTGTAGCGTTCGGACTTCGCCAGGATGCGGAGGAACGCCGGATCGCTGTTTGTCACCCAATGCCCAAAGGCAAAACCGCCAAGGAAGACGGCGATGCCCGCGAGGATGGAATTGAAGAGATTGAAGGCCCCTACCGCGCCGACGCATACGAAGTAGAACAGCGTCCGTTCCACGCCCAAGTAGGTGAGTGGCTTGTGCAGGCTCTTGAAGACTCGATTTGTCCGGTGCTTCTGCTGTGCTTTCTCTGCCATAAGTCCCTCGTCTAACGATGGTTTGCACGCATTTGGGAAGGGCGCTATACGCCCCAGAGCCAACTCAGGACATT
>PLIC01000127.1:0-8436 GCA_003139995.1 Candidatus Acidiflorens stordalenmirensis
TCAGTCTTACCTCGCCTAACTCAGTGAGAACCTAAACAGCTTTGCAGGCCCCTGTGCCAGAAGTTTGCGGGATTACAGGAAGCAAGAATGTCGAGACGGAGATCGCAGACCGTCGGGAGTGCTCCCGATGAAAATCCTTTCACAATCGTTTCACAGTGCCGCGAACAAGCCAGACGGGTGTACTATGGTCTGTTTTCGAAGGCAAATAGGAAATTCCGGGTTAGACAAAGTAATTGGGGTTAACCCGTCGCTCCCATCCTCGGTGCCTGGCTCCGGTCGATGACGGGTGAGGGGAAGTGGGAATGAAGTTTTGGGCCCAAAGGACTAGCTGGTTGATCTGTGGCTTGCTGGCAGCAGGATTCTTCCCGCCACAGAGTTCGGCATCCGGCGACGGCGCTCCCCGCACGCAAGCATCCGATGTTGCCCAAAAACATCTGCTGAGTTTTGTCGGCGCGCCTCTTCCTGGGCATTCCACCGCGCAAGGCACTCCTTCGTTTTACGGCCCGGATAACCTCTATCAATACATGGACGGCGGGGCAGATGTTTATCTGCTCTACGACTTCCGTGTCCTACTGCACGAGGACTTCAAGAGCGGACAAGCCGAACTGAGCGTGGATATTTTTGATATGGGTAGCACCGAAGACGCGTTCGGGATGTATGCGGCGGAGCGCTCGCCAAGCTATAATTTTCTGGACATTGGCACAGAGGCTTACCGGAACAAAGGAATTCTGAATTTTCTGCAGGATCGCTACTACGTCAAACTGATTGGATTTGGCCCCGGGTCGGATGATCTGCTGGAGCGCTTTGCGCGCGTGCTCTCGGAGAGGATTGCCGGGGCACGGTCATTGCCTCCCCTGCTGAAGAAGATTCCGCAAGAACATCGCGTGAAATATTCGGAACAGTTCACGCGGAAGGACCCGCTTGGTCACCCATTTCTGAGCCCGGCGTACATCGTGAGCTATAAACAGGGCGGGTTGGAGAGCAAGCTGCTGATTTCAGTAGCGAAGGACCCGGCGGAGGGAAAGGCCAGGCTGGAATCGCTGGCGAAATATTTTCGCGAGAGCGGCAAATGTGAAGCTGTCCCCGATTTGGGCAATGGCGCAATTCGGGCCAGTAACACATTTGAGGGACGCGTGATTGCCGCTGCCGAGGGCCGTTACCTGATTGTGGTTGTAAATCCGGTCGGCGGCGCGGCGGCGTTGCTGAAGAAGACGGCACAGGACTTGAAGTGAGGGGAAGTGGATTGATTTTCGTCGAATCGCAGACCAAGGAGACCCCATGAAAGATTACCCCCGCAGAAGTTTCCTGAAAACGCTCGCGCTCGGAGGCGCGGCGCTGAAACTTGGCCCGTTTGCGTGGGATGCGTTCGCAGCGACGTCCGGCCTGCCGATTGAGACCACCGCATCCGGTCCGGTCTTGCGGCGTACGCTCGGCAAGACGGGCTTGACGCTTCCGATTGTCAGCATGGGGGTGATGAACGCAGACGTGCCGGGACTGCTGCGGCGCGCATACGAATTGGGCATACGCCACTACGACACCGCCGCCGGGTATCAACAGGGACGCAATGAGGAGATGGTTGGGCGGGTCATCAAGGAAATGGGCGTTCGCGATAAGGTGATCATTGCCACCAAGGAAGCTGTCCCGGAGCATGATCGAATGCTCAGCACCGCGGACGGTAAGGCGCGCTTCATCGAAAACACGGAGAAGAGCCTGCAGCGGCTGCAGATGGATCACGTGGATATTTTGTACTACCACGCGGTGGATTCCGTGGAACACGCGCATGCGGAGGGTCCGCTGGAAGCTTTGCGGACGCTAAGAAAAGAAGGCAAGACGCGCTTCATCGGCATTTCGACGCACAAGACCGTGGACGTGATCGGTGAGGCGATTCGACTGGATATGTTCGATGTGGTGCTTGTCACGCTGAATTACACGATGGCGCACGACAACGGGATTTTGAGTACGATCGAGCGCGCGTCAAAGAGCGGCATTGGCGTCATCGCCATGAAAACGCAAGCCGGCGGCAGCGTTCGCCCGGACGCTCACCTGCCCACGCCGCTTCCACCGGTGAGCCAGACCGCGCTGCTGAAGTGGGTGCTCGCTCATGACTTTGTGACGACGGCGATTCCTGGCTTCAGCACATATGAGCATCTGGAGCAGGACTTCTCCGTCGCCAGCAATCTGGCTTATAGCGAAGATGAGAAAAAATTCCTTGCCGACAAGAGCTTCACTGCGCTAGCGGAATTTTGCCAGCAGTGCGGCGAGTGTCGCGCAGCCTGCCCCAAGCAGGTGGAAGTCCCGGTATTGATGCGTTCGCATATGTACGCCGTGCAATATGGCAACAGAGACATGGCGCGGACCTTGCTTGCCGGAATTGCTACGGGCCAAGGATTGGAAGCTTGTAGGAGTTGCGATGGGTGCAGCGTGGCGTGCCGGAACTCAGTGCAAGTCGCTCGGAAAATTGGTGAGCTCAAGGCGCTGACGCGCGGGACTGCCCTTTACGCCTGAGCAAAAGCGCTGATAGACACCAGCCAGCGCGTACGTTCCCCTCTCGAAGAGACTGGAATTGCCATTGATTGGAATTTGGGCGAAGCAGTGTGGCGTTCTGCCGGGCGGGCGTTCCAATGTTACGCGGAACGCCGGCGTAAACAACGTGATTCCGGCAGTCGACGCATTCCTGCTGACTTCCTGATACGGGCTCACGCTCAAACTCGGAGCTACCGGCTGTTGACTCTGAATGAGCGCCTGTACAAGGCAGCGTTTCCAACCCTGACAATAGAGACTATCTGGAAGTTGCCGCGTTGGGTCCGGTGCCTGCAAGGAACAGACGTTTATCGAGAACGTCTTTTCCTGATCCCAGGTTCGGGAGAGCGCTGTTGAAGATTACAGACCAGCATGGCGGCGTGCTCCGCGAGGGCACCGCGTCGGTCAATGCAGCGTTCGGTCGCCGGCATCTGCGCTGCTCGGCGCTCGGGCTGCGGAATTGGCTGTCTCTGTCGTCTTTTTCACGAAAGGCTGGTTTTTCACAAACGGCTGGCAGCGAGAAGCAGGAACTTCGACGGCTACTTATTCGGAATCACGGCCTGCACTTCATTTGAGTAGCCGCTTTCCTGACCTTGGGCGTTTACCGCAGTTGTGACGTAATAGTAGGTCGCGCCGGAGACAACCGCATAGTCTGTGTAGTTGGTCGAGGCATCCAGCGCAGTATTGATCACCTGGAAGGGGCCTGCCTTGGCGCTGGCGCGATACACGTTGTATCCCACCGGGTCCCCGCCGCCCGGATCCCAGGAAAGAGAGACGTCGTGGGAGGCCGGAGCCACGCCCGTACCGGTTAACTCCGCCACTGATGGCGAGTTCGCTGCATTGCTAATAAATCCCGCTTTGGCGGAGGCCGTGCCGGAGGCGTTCGGCGTGAATTGAATCGTGACTGAGACGCTCTGCCTGGCCGGAATCGTTGCCGGCAGTTTTAGCCCGAGGATGGCGAACTCCGAAGTCGTCGACTGGTCCGACGAGATGGTTACAGCAGTGTTCGAGGCTGTGAGCGTAGCCTGCAGGCGGGCACTCGATCCCACCGTGACGTTGCCGAAATTGAGCGTTGCAGGCGTCACTCCCAGTTCCGGGCCAGAGGACACGCCTGTACCCTCGACGTGCATTGCAATTCTGGGATTCTCGGCAGTACTCACAAGAGTAATGACGCCGGTGGCGTGCCCGTTGGCTTTCGGCGTGAAAATAACGGGCAACTCGATGCTTGCCCCGGGCCGGATCTTCACTCTTAAAGGGAAATGGCCGAATGAGAAAGCGCGTCCCCGTTTCGATTTGGAAAGGACGTGAACCGTCTTGTTCCCAGTGTTCGTGAGTTTGATGGAGTAGGAACTGGATTTGCCGATCTGTACCTTGCCGAAGGCGTGATCGCAAGGGTCGCATTGGAGTTGATGCGCCCAGGCGGAAACAGGCGCCAGCCAACACAGTAGCCATGCGACTACGATTAGGGGGAAGGCGCGCATGAATGCCATCTTCACGAACCGCTCGGTTTCTAGGCAAACTCGGAAGTGCATCCGGCTAAGGTGGGGCCTCCATTGGAACCGCCAGAAGCCAATCCTTGGCAACCGGTAAGCAGCGCGATTCCGGTGGCGATCCAGGCGGAACCGATCAAGCGGCGATATGATCAAAAAACGCGCAATGGCCCAATTCCTTAAATGTTGTGCTCACGTTCTCTACCGGGACTCGGAGTCCGCAACGACGCAGCTTCGGCGCTTGCAGTGTATTCAATTCGAGTTGGGTCAGCGAGGTTACGAGGGTACTTCGGGCAGGAAGTGTGGGCAAGCGCCCAAGGCTATCCGACGACAGATGAAATAGTTAGAAGAGGTGCACGACCGATTTCTCGCATTGCGAAGATTCTTGCCCGCGCCGATCGTTGGCGGGGATCGTCGGCTCTCCCTCGAGTCGCCAGTCGATGCGAAGAACCAATACATGAGGACGCCGGTATCATCCTAGCTTGTCAATTACTGCGGCTCCGGCTCCGATCACGGTACCCAAGATGTTCGTGACCACGTCTGCGAGTGAAGAATCTCGGGTGGGCAGAAGAGCCTGAAGCAGTTCGATTGTCAGGCTGACAGAGGCCCCGGCAAGAATCGTCATCGCGACACATCGTGAAATGCTCCACCCGGTCCAAAAGCGCAGGCAGAGGCAGGTGACGAGCCCGAACGGAACGAATCCAACAATGTTGACGACTGCGTCAACGGCCACCGAGCGATTGAAATGACCGGGCCACTCCAACACTGTGGGCTTTGACACTCGAAAGATCTTGGGAATAATCAAGTCCGGCCCAGTCTCCCCTGCGTTCCTCACAAAATCCGCAGCGGGCGTGACGAAGTCATAGGCCGCACCTCGGTGGCTCATATCCCTGTCCAAATGGCGAGTTCTCGTCCATTGTTCATGACGCCGGCTGATTTCCGCGGCGTCAAGAGTACCCTCGGAGATCGCGAGTTGAGCCACCGTGCCGCTCCACCGTCCGCCGTCTTCCACACTGTGACCAACGAAGACCTTCCCCGATAAGTTGCCGGCCCGGGTTGAAACTGGAAAAGAACGGGCCAGTTGGCCATCAAGATAGACATCGACGTGGCGCGCATCCAGAGTCACGGTCACAAACAATTCTTGTGCATGGCCGCATACGTCGTCGATCCAGAGCTTCACCACTGGCTTGCCCCCGCCTTGGGTGAAGGAGCCCTGAAGAAACAGATTCGTGAGAGATTGACCGATCGCGAAGCTCACTTCATCTTGATTGACGAGCGAAAAGACAGTACTGGCGGTGTTATAAGACTTTGAGGGTGTGAAGACCAGTTCGATGGTAGCCTCTGCAGTCGTATCCGGTGCTCTGGGTGAAAACAACGGCACAGAGCTGAAAACCTGACCGTAACCGTCAAAGTGGAGTCCTGCCCCGCCAGGAAGCCAGCGTATCCGGTTCTTCGGAAAAAAGTTGAACGGCCACAGTCCGGCAACGAAGATGCCGATCCAGATCCCAACGGTCAAGAGAGTTACAATTTTTCGGATCACGTAGTTAAGTCTCCTCGGCCACTGCTTGTGTTTGAGCATGAGGGACTTGCTGTCTCAGATCGTCCGCCACCTTGCCCACAATACGACCTGGCAGCGTTGAAACAGCTAGAAGCCAGCGACAACATTCCAGATTGGAACTGAATAGAAGCAACTCCCGCAATCCTGTTGCAGACGATCTTATGCACACACTACACTAGCCGGACCTTACAATATACAGGCCGCAATCTCGGAAGCGCGACGGCCATCGACCACGATCGCGCCAATAATCAGGACCAGGCAAGATGAAGGAAGTCAGCGCACTCGCCGGAACTCCTAAGCAATGCCCGGGTACTGCGTGGCCACAAGCGCCCTCGCCGCCGGCGTTTCTCGCTGGCAGATTTCTCCGTCACCACACACCAGGATCTTGATCCTGAACTTGAGGACATCAATGGAAACACGGAAGCCGGGACACAATGGTTTCTGGCAGACCTTAGCGTGGTCGATGGCTGCCGCGCGACGGTGGCCGTCGGGGGCGCTTTTTCTCGCCTGGAAACCTATACTCAGCTAGTTCTCTATCACAGATTCCTGGATTGATTAATTAAGACCGTTGAAGCGAAAGATAAGGTGGTTCCTCTCCGACCCACCCCGATTAGGATGGCGGAGTCGTGTCCTGGTGAGTTGGCCGGATGTCCGAGAATGTGGATTCGATGTAGACGCAGCGGCAGAACTCCTGAAGCAGATCGTACCCATCCCAGAAGCGGTGGAATTGCAGAGCTTGGCCAATCGGCACGATGCGATCGATCGCGCGGCCGTTCAGGCTCCGAACCAAGGCGTGCAGTTCCTCCGGTGTGAAACCAAACCACGTCAGGGTCTGGTCCCGGCGGCCAAGGAAGGCGGTCAGCTCCAGAAGACTTTCGAGATGCGCCTCGAAGAACAGTCCGCCACCGGGATGACTCCGCTGGAAACCGGCCAGAGAGTCCAGACGATCAACCCCTTGTACCGCCGGCATTCCTCCACGGTAGAGTTGAGAATGGAGGAACAAGCGTACACCAGCTTCTGCATGGAGGCGGCAGCGGGCAGAACGTATCGGCGACGCTCGACACATCCAGCCACACGACGGAAGAAGTCCGCGGCAGCGGCGCGCGTCTCGGGTCCGGTCCCGCACCAGACGACGAGGCGCGGAGAAGAGCACGCCAACTGGTCAAACCAGTAGGAGTCGTTGAAGAACTGGTCCGCCAGGTAATCCCGCTTCTCTTCCGGGAGGCCGGCGTACACGTCTGCCCGGATGGCGGACAGTGAATAGCGGTCGGGAAAGGTGATTTCCTTCGCGTGTGGAGCCAGGGGCGAGCGCCGGATGATCTCCACCGTCTGGTCGCCGCCCCAGATGACCCGTGCGTCGCACAAGGCTGACAGCATCTCTGTCGGTTCCTCTTCGTGGCCGTAGCTGACGATGGTGGTGCCGCCACGCGCGGGCTCCGCAGCCGCGGCCAGGGTCTCCCGAAGGAGCCGCAACAGGATGCTGGTGGATTCGGACCGCTGCGGCGAAAGGCGAACAACACTCCGATTGCCAGTGAGCGCCGCCAGAAGCCACGAGTACACAAAGATCGTATCCACATTGCGCGGCGGCAAATGAAAAACGAGACCCCGGGGAGTCAGTACCCGGTGATCGAGCTGAAGCGAGCGGAATTGGGCGGTCAGCCGGTTCATCTCGGCCTTCCGCATCCAATACGCGAGCGCCAGCAGTTCGGGGTAAGCGCGCGCTTCCGGGTCATGGAAAATGCGTTGCGAGAGATCGACCGACGCGTCCACCACCGATTCATGGAACGGCTCCGCCGCGGTGCTGCCGGCGAGAAGGTGACTGTTCACCACCGACAGGCCGTAAGAATAATGCACCGGCAGATGAGCCACCGGTACGTCTTGGTCGCTGATGGCAAGCGCCTGCCGGATGGACTCGGCATTCGCTTCGACGTTGCCGCGTCGCAGCCTGACGAACTTCGGACTGCCCGTGCTGCCTGAGGTGGACAACAGCAGGGCCAGATCGCGATGAAGCGGCGTACTGTCCAGCCGCCTGCGCCGCCAAAAGCCGGCAGCGCCGGGACTCTCGTACTCCTCCGGATCGACAGGCAAAGAGGCCAGCACCCACTCCGGCCGATACAACGAGATCAAGTTGGCAGCCAACTGCGTGTCGATCTGCAAAACGAAACGTGTTCGCAAGTGTTAGATTGGAAACAGCTCCAGTTCGAACCGGGTAGAGGCTGGCATTAGGCGGTAACCGAAACTTGAAACCCAGAACGCAAAACATAACATGACGACACGAAATCAAGTTCTGGCCTTCGGCTTCTTATATGCTGTGTCGATCTTGTTTTGGTGGCACCCTCTGGTCAGCACGCTAAGGCTGGCGCTGGCGAACGACGCCTATACACACATCCTTTTGATTCTTCCCCTGAGCGCCGCGCTCATTTACATGGGTTCGAAATACGGGGATTCGAAAGCGCTCCGGATCGATCCGCAGCCGAGCCCTCGCATCGGCGCGGCCCTGCTGGCTCTCGGGTTGCTGATTGGTTGTTATGCGAAGTGGGGGATGGGCGCCGCGCCCGGCGATGTGCGGCTGTCGCTCGGTATGTTCGCCCTCGTGACCTGGTGGATCGCCAGCGTGGTTTTCTGTTTCGGCCTGCGCACCTTTCGGTCCCTTCTGCTTCCTCTCTGCTTTTTGTTTTTGCTCGTGCCTGTTCCGGAAGTTGTGCTGAGCGCGATCGTCCGGTGGCTGCAGGACGGTTCCGCCTGGATGGCCGCTTTGCTGTTTCGGGCAGTCGGCGAACCCGTCCAGCGAAATGGGATTCTTATCTCTCTTACAAAATTGGATATTGAAGTTGCAAAGGAATGCAGCAGCATCCGCTCCAGTTGTCT
>PLIC01000127.1:8510-8685 GCA_003139995.1 Candidatus Acidiflorens stordalenmirensis
GCTGCTATGGATCCTGCGGCGAAGTGAGTTCCGAGCGCCGTTGGAACACTCGGTTGAATCGACATCTTAGGCTAGAGTCGATCTGGGGCGTACATTCGAGTGCGTTATTCCTCAAATAGATTAGTCTGATTATTCGCGTTACGGGAGAATTGTTGAACATATTTCACATCGTTGG
>PLIC01000238.1 GCA_003139995.1 Candidatus Acidiflorens stordalenmirensis
CCCGCGATCACGCACGGCATGGCTACGGAAATTGGCTCCATCGAGCCAGGAAAACTCGCCGATCTGGTCCTTTGGAAGCCCGCCTTCTTCGGAGCGAAGCCGGAGATCGTGCTCAAAGGCGGCTTCATTGCCTGGAGCGCCATGGGCGATCCAAACGCGTCCATCCCAAAGCCCCAGCCAGTGCTTTATCGCCCGATGTTCGGCAGCTTCGGCGCGGCCACGGCTCCCACTGCGATCACGTTTGTGTCGCAAGCCGCTGTCACCGCTGGATTGCCGCAAACACTAGGCCTGAAAAAAATGGTGAAGCCGGTCCGCAACTGCCGCGGCATTGGGAAAAAAGACATGTTGCACAATAGCGCTACTCCCAACATCGAAGTCGACCCCGAAACTTACGAAGTGCGCGTGGAAGGCCAACCCATTACATGCGAACCGGCGAGCGTACTCCCGCTTGCCCAACGCTATTTCTTGTTCTAATTCTTGCTTTTTCTTTGCCAGCGTTTCCCAAATACTTCTATCCTCAAAGACGTAGGCCGGGCCGAACGGATACTTAGTCATCTGGTAGCCGGCACGAGAGAGCGCCTGCGGAGAGCATGGTTGGTCTATGAGTCGTACGCGCTGCCGCTGATGGAGTCGGCTGCAGCTCTCACCGCTGCAAAGATCGATCTGCTGCCCCATCAGGTAGTCTTGACCCACTTCGCCCCGCCGTTTCCTCATCGCGGATGAAGTCGGACTCGGAAGAACCATCGAAACCGCGCTGATCCTGCGGGAACTCGCTTCGCGCGGAGTTAACGTGCAGTGCTCACTGGAAGAGTTCATTGACCGCTGGGCGCAGCACATTCCGGAACGCTATTAGCACGCTGTTCGGAGCTTTGGGCTGTTTGCTCCGCGCGCTCCCGGGCAAACCTCGGCAGCCATCTTTGTCATTCTGACACAGGAGAAAAGGCCACGCCCCAAACCTCGCCCTTGGGCAGATTCCATAAAGCGAGACTTCGGGCATGATCCGCTCCTTGACCACACGGGCAAAAGAATGAAATGGGCGCGACGACTAGCGTCGAAGGCGTCTCGCTAAGCAGACCCTAGCCGAAAATTCCATCACGTCACCGCCGCAATCGCGCGATGGTAGATACCAGCTTCCGCGTGCTGTCCTCGCCAAACCCCAAACAGCGCAAACTGCGACCTCGTGGAACGAATCGGACGATCTGGATACTTCTCCCAACCGACGACACCCACTCGACCCGCCAAAATGCCTCGTTCACGCCGAACACGAGATTTCGATTTTCCTATACTCTGAAGTTGCCGAGCCAACCTCCACCGCGAATTACCGAGCAAAAGGAGGCTCACGATACCAACGCACAGACCGTCCGGTAGAAGCCGTTTGTGGTGAAGACCTTTCACTACCCTCGACTGATTGCAAAGCACTTGACCGGCTCAGAATTGCCTAACTGGGAAAGTTCGGCTAAGGATCGGCCGCCGGGGCACAGAGAACGCCGGCGGCTGGCTGCGGGCGTTTTTTATTGGAACGGCTACGTGCCGAAATAGAAGAGAGCGTTGAAAAACATTTTGTAGGTTGCGTAGGACTGACCGCGGTACTGCGGCCGAAAACCGAAAAGGACGACGTGGCCGCGGCCGAGCGGCGCATCCATCAGAGCGGCCTGCCCCTGGATCAGGTTGTCTCCCAGAAGCCAGCCGGACATGAGCGGATTACCGTTGGGGTAAGTGGCCACCGCAGTGGCACCTGGCGCGCCCGAGCTCAAGAAAGACGGGGCAAATGCCGGGCTTTCTTCGAACCAGGCAATGCTTTCCTTCTCCATGCCGTAGCCGAGTGGATGTTCTGGATTGACGCGGATGTCTAGGATGGAGCCGGGCCCGTAGAAGTTCTGGCGCGGGACGCCGCGCAGGACATTCCTGGCGCCCAGTTCGAGCTTGTCGATGGCGAAATCGCAGGCGCGGTTCAACGTTACCAGCGTGCCGCCCTGCATGACAAAGTCGCGCAGGTTCGAAACTCCAGCGGCGCCAATTCCACCCATAAACTCGTCAGGCGGGTTAGGTTCGCGCGGTGCGTCTCCTTCCGCGTTTGCCGGGTGGCGCGGAATGCCGTCCACGATGGCGGACTCACTTTGATCGGGAATGACAATGACGTCGAAGCGGGAGATGGGATTTCCGGCGCGAAGGTCTTTGTCGTAAATGCTAGTGTAAGGAAACTCGTATTGTTCGAGCAGCCAGCGGGTCCAGCCTTCATCGATGGCGGCATCGTAGCTCTTGTAGATCCCGATGCGTGGCGAGCGCAACGGAGCGGCATCCCTCAGCGGAAGGTCCGAGGCAAAGAAATCGACGCCGAGCGGGGCGAGGCCGCGCACATCGCCGGAACGAATGACGAACGTGCCTGCGGGAAATTCGCGGCCGTTATCCTGGACAATTTTCGTGAGGCGGGCGATCTGCGCTCCGGACTTGCGCAAGCGATTGACCGCGAGATAGGCGTTATTGGAATCGGGCCTCAGCAAATACTCCTTTCCGCGCGGCTTCACTTTGCCGGCGGGCAGTTCGATCTGGTCGACCTTTTCGAGGTCGGCCTTGAATGGATCGGCAACTTCGACGGATGTCACGGCCATGAGCAGCGGCAGCGTTTGCGCCGTGACATCGTAGGGGGGTTTGGGCGGTCCCCCGGGATATTCGCGCAGGTCGGGATAGCGCTGCCGTTCGAGCAGTGTCTTCGCGTAGCGACCGTAGGGCTGTGCCAGAGGAATTACGTAGCTGCCGGCCGAGTATTCGATTCCGCCGGCGGTGAATTTATCCTTGGCGCGCCGGACTTCCACCAAACCAAAGCGCAGCGTGTTCAAGAGCTTCACAGCGGCGGGAACGTCTTTTTGATCGGGAGGAAATATATAGGCGAACGGATGACCACTCCATTCGACCGCCTTCCGGCTCATCTGATAGAAGTTGCGCAAAAACATCTCGCGATTGCGCGCAACGGTGTACAAACATCCTTCGAAGGCGATCAACTGATAATCGACAATATCGCGCAAGCGCCAAACGCCGCCCATCCAAGGGTCGGGAAAATTCCAACTGCGTTGCTGAGCATTGTAGCCGAGGCCATGCGTGTCGAGACTGGAGAAAGGAACGGTGATGGGCGAGGCAAGCTGGGCGGACGCGGATTCGGTGAGAATGCGCAAACCCGCGTGGTAGGCCTGGTAATGGCGCGCCGGCGTCCATTCGTCGTACACGGCGTTGATGGCGACGCCCTTCTTGCCTGCCTCGCCCAGATCGGCGGCCATGGAGGAACCGAGCCAGTTCGTTTCCTCGACGAGCAGCGGGTCGATGTTCGGATCAACGGGATCGAGAAAAGGCGGCACGAAGAGGCGCGCCTCGGTGGGACCCATCTGGTGAACGTCGTAAACGACCTGCGGGTGCCAAACGTTCTGGACTTTTCCGGCGGTCAGGCGCATTTCCACCTGCGTGAACATATACCAGTCGCGATTGTCGTCGTGTCCCACGTAGGGGTGATACAACTCGACCGGCTCGGCGCCTTCGTAGGGAGTGCCGACGTACTTGCGGTACCACTTCACAACCATGTCCTGCCCGTCCGGATTGAGCGAGGGAATCAGCAGGAAGATCACATCGTTCAGGATCGCGCGGTGCTCGGGCGTGTCTTCGGCAAGGACCTTGTAGACGTACTCCATCGCCGTTTGCGTGGAGGCCACTTCGGTGGAGTGAACCGTACACGTGATGAGCACGACGGCTTTTCCGAGGGAAATGAGCTTTTCAGCATCGGCTGCGGTGAGGCCGCGAGGATCGGCCAGGCTCTGCTGAATCTGAAGGTAGCGGTTCAAATGGGAGATGTTGTCGGCGGAAGAGATGGTAATCGCAACAAAGGGTTTGCCGAGACTCGATTTGCCGATCTCGTCAAACTTGACGCGGTCGGGCGCGGCAGCGGCGACTTTTTGGAAATAGTCGACGACCTGCCCCCAATCGGCGAGCTTGCGATCCTCGCCGACGTGGAAACCGAGGACTGAATCGGGCGAAGGAACCTGGGCGAATGCGGGAGGGGCAAATAGCAATCCTAAGGAGAGAAAAACGAGTAAGGCACCGGCTGTGGCGGCGAGTAACGTTTGCCTGGTTCTCATTGCGGGTCTCCTCCGAAACACTGACTCTGCGCGGTTATGGCGCGGCGCAAGCTGCGACGCACAAAAACAAGAGGACCGACTTCTTGCTGCGAACACCAACGCCGCGGGTCGGCGTCAGGGCTTTAGCTGCTTCGCCAGAAATGCGTAGATCTCTTTGCGCGAACCGCGACCGAGTGCCGTATCAATGCGGTTGAAATGGTGGCCGCCCGGAGCGTTGTCGTAAATTTTGTATTCGAAGTTCTTGCCGGCAGCTTTCAGCGCATCGATCAAATGCTCCACTTCCATGACGTTGACATCTTCGTCGTTGGTGTTGGAGTGGAGCAGCAGGGGCGTGTTCAGCTCAGCCGCATGGGAATACGGCGAGCGGCGACGATACTCCATAGGATCATCTTCCGCTTGCTTACCGATGAAGCCGGCGAAGATATCGCGGTAGCCTTGGCTCTTATAACCCATGCGCATCACTAAGTCGCTTACCGGACAGCCGGCGTACGCAACCTTGTAGTCACTGGGCCAGCGGAAAATATTCAGCAGAGTGATGTATGCGCCGTGGCTCCATCCCATGATGCCGACGCGGTCGGGGTCGACATGCGGCAGATTGGCGAGGGCCCAATCACGCACGGAATGCACATCGTCAACTTCGGCACCACCGTAGTCGATCTGGTCGTAATACTCAGCGCCGTAGCCGGTGCTGCCGCGGTATTCCGGGACGACAACGACGTAACCCTGGTCCATCAGCTCACGAATGATGTGCACGTACGTCAGATCAAAATGGGCGTGTACACCGCCGTGGACAAACACTATGAGCGGCGCCTTCTGATTGGCGGTCAGTTTTTTCGGAGTGAACGAGTACAAATAAATGATCAAGGGAGTTCCCGCGCCCTGCCCGGTCGGATTCTTCATGCGGATCGGCTTGGAGCTGGCGATCAGGAACTGGTCGATGCCGGCGACATCGGAAAGCTTGAAATACCAGAGCGCTTCCTCGACGTGATTGCCCACTTCGTCGACGCTTTGCTCCGTAGGGCTCGGGCCTATGGGGCGCGGAGAAACGGATTCCTGAGCCGGCAAGCGCGCGGGCTGCGGCGTTTCTTGCGCGAGCAACGAACGCGGAATGAGTGCAAACGAAAAGACGACAACTACGAACCAAGCAATACGCTTCAAGACGGAGGTTCTCCAAAAAAACAGACTTCACCCGCCGAGATTCAGCACGAGGGGGCTTATCTTATGTCCCAATGCAAGATGGTGTCAAGCAGACCCCGTGTTTCGTGTCGTTAGCACATGATATGT
>PLIC01000077.1 GCA_003139995.1 Candidatus Acidiflorens stordalenmirensis
CGCCTGAACACTTCCCTCGGCATTGAGCGGGCTTTGTGCACCCAGGGTGCACAATCGAAGTGCTGACCGTCCCGGCGCGCGAGCTTCGCCAACTCCCGCCCTTTCGTCCAGCCGATTTCCTTCAGTTCCTTCCGCGCCTGCGGTGGCAGATGCTCGTGGATGGACATCAGGTAGTACGCCTTCCTTCTCGATTCCGGAAACCGCCTCGCCAGGAACTCGTCAAACGACTTCAGGTTCTCCAGCCTCCAGTACTGCCCTCCTCGCACCTCGCACAGATACCTGCCTAGCTCGACGAAACGGGTGTCCCGCTCTGCCTCTTTCCGGCGCTCCCACGCCAGGATCTCGTCGATCTTGGTGAGGACAAACAGGGCTCGTTTGCGATTGAGCTTCGGCGGCATCGGCATCGGCCTAAAACGAAAGTTCGTCAAACAGACCAAGATCAACTCCCGGTTTGCGCACGAGTGCAGCCTCGACCAAGTCACGCTTATCGAGGCAGAGCCCAAGGAAAGGGCAGGTAGTACACGGATTTTGTGGAAAGCGGATACCGCTGCGCGGCAGGAACAGGCCGGACTCGATCCGTCGGACTGTGTCATCGACAAGAGTGGCGAATTCCTGCCGCTGCTCCTCGGTGATCGTGGCGCGGAGGTACTGAACTTCGACCAGGCGCTTGCGCACGAAAACAACCTGGGCGACTTCGTCGATGCCCGTCATCCACGAATAGCAGACGAGTTGCGGATCCAGTGTGGAAATGCCGGGCGGCTCTTCTGGATATCGTGCTGACGTGGTCTTCCATTCCAGAACGCATGGCGTGCCGTCCAGTTCACCAATGGCATCGACGTAAGCTACAAAACTGTTGCCGGAACCGAGTGTCCGCGTGAACTGAATCTGCTGGGTCGAACGAGGGCGTCGAATGCGAATACGTCCGTCCTGTGCGAAACGCTCAAGCAACTGGATGCCTTGCTGCAGCATGCGGTCCCAGGTGTCGTTGCCCGCGTAGGTCAGCCCCATGTCCTTGCACACGCCCCACTGCTCAAACAGCACAGCCGCCGGGTCTTCCCGGCGAAAAAGGGCGGCGACGGCCTGTTCGAAGGCTCGGCCGAAGAGCATGGCGGCGCGCGTGTCTTTTTCCTGCCAGCCATCGAGGTAGCGGTGCCAGTAACGGCGCGGACAGCTAAGGTATTGGCTGATCTGGGTGTAGGAGTAGGTCATCGGGTTGCCTCCTCGGTGTTGGAGCGAGAAGCCGTCGAAACCGGAGCGGCGGACAGTTCTTCCCACTGGCTGGCCGGGGCGAAGCCGTCGAAGTTGATTAGCGAGATGCCATTGATCACGGTGTGGCTGATCTTGACGACCCCGCGCAGTCCGGGCAAAGCCTTTTCGTCGACTTGTTCGTGGGCCAGAAGTTCCGGGTCATAGAGGAAATCCCGCAGGAACCAGCCCAGCTTCCAGATAGCCTTCTGGGTGCAGTAGAGTCGACCCACGATGGACTGCCCGGCGAACAAACTGGGTTCAAGGATGGAGAGCCGGAGGACGTAGAACGGTTTGTTGGTATGCCAGCGGAACTGGGCTCCATCGACCCGAACGAGGAAGATGCCGTCTGGAATCTCGGGCCGCGAATCGCGGGCAGTTTCGGCGAGGCCAGGGACTTGGCGTTTCATGCTGCACCTTCTTTCTGACCGAGGTAGCTGTTGAGCTGGCAGACGAGGGCATTGCGATCCTTCTCGGCCCAGTCGGCCAGTTGGTGGACGAAGTTCTCAACCTGTTCCCTGCTGGCCTCTCGGAGAGTTTTCGTGCCGCAGAAGTCGACGGCATAGGCCTTTACCAGTTCGGGATCGAGCTTGTGCTGGCGGATGATCTGGCAGAGGCGGTCGCGAACTTTCGGGCTGGTCGCGTTTCCATTGCCATTTCCGTTACCATGTGCGCTTTGGGACGGGAGTTTCTCAATCGGAGTCGGAACCGAGCCGATCTCCTCGACCGAGCAGATGCCGATGCCGTAGGCCTTGCGCAGGGCGCGATTGACGGCACGGGTTTCTGCCACGCGCATCTCGGCTCCGCGGACCAGCGGAGAGACATTGGACGGATCGGCGTCGCCGTAGCCGACAAAGCCGGAGGAGCCCTTGGAAGGGAGGACCGTCGCCTTGAGGACAAACCGACCTGCCGCGGAATCACAGAGCGAATCGACGGCTTCAACATGGATGCCGCTGCATCTCTTGCGACGCGCCAGCCCAATTAGACCTGTGTGTGTGACGTACCAACCGTTATGTAGGTAGATCAAATCACCCGCATCCACTGAGAAGTCGTGCTGGGTTGCAATCTCCCTGAGCCGAATAAGAGCTTCTTGCGAAATATTCTTCCAAATCCTTCGAGCCATGCGGATGCTTGTCTGGACTGCGGTCTTTCTCGGCATGATGCCTCCTAAACTTGCTTATACTTAGGCGCCTATGTATATGCCTGCTCTCTTTATACATAAGCGCCTAAGTATATGTCAAGAACTTTTTGGTTGATTTCACCCATTCGGAAGATTAGCTTCTAGGTCATCAATGGCTAAGAAAAAGAACCCAAATGCCGTCGCCTTGGGAAAACTGGGCGGGTCGAAGGGCGGCAAGATCCGGGCGGCAAAGCTAACTCCGGAAGAGAGAAGCGAGATCGCGCGTAAGGCCGTACTCGCGAGGTGGGCCAAAGCCAGGGAAAAGGCTCAGCGGAAGTTCCTGCAAGACAAAACCTGATCGCCGCGAAATCCCTTCCCAAGATTGACCATTTGTACTCCGGGAAACTTCTTTTTACCGGACCGGGGCCTGGGTGCGTCTGGTCCGGGTATCCGTTGCGTTTGGCGGGAACTATTTCGCGTGCTCTTCCAGCACGGCGGCCATGCGGGTCTGATAACCGCGGCCACCGGCCTTGTACGCCTCGACCGTGCTTTCTTCAAGGCGCAGAGCAATCAGAACCTTGCGCGGTTTTTTCTGCGGGCC
>PLIC01000223.1 GCA_003139995.1 Candidatus Acidiflorens stordalenmirensis
ACATATCATGTGCTAACGACAGACAAGAAATTTCGACGACACAGTGCGAGCGACAGGCGAGAATTCCGGCCGTAGTAAAGGGTGCTGCGCATTTCATATGAAGGCTTTTGCACTCCCAATCCGTTGCGTCCCTCAGTTGCGCTATTTAACGATTCCGCGTCCGATGGACTAGTCAAACCCCGCACAACCAGCGGCATGTGCGGGGCAAGCCGTGTGTAGCTCTTACCCATCAACCGTGCGTGCAAGAGCAGTATGCTGTCCCACAGCCAAAACCTAAAAAGGGGTCCTTTCCGTGAAAAAGCATCTTACTCCAGGCGTTTCGATTTGTGCCCTCGTCGTGTTTTCCCTGGCTGCCGGCTTGTTGTCGACGGCTCAGCTAACGCCATCGCGGATCACGCAGAAGATTGACAATGCCTCGCGGACGACGATTGGCGGAAGCACGCATCCCGCAACGAAGACCGCGAAAGACCTCGGCGCCGTCGATCGCAACCGGCCCCTGGAGCGAATGCTGCTGGTGTTAAAGCCCAGCAGCAACCAGTTGTCCGCTCTCAACAGTTTACTGGACAGTCAACAGGACAAGACTTCGCCGAATTACCACAAGTGGCTTGCGCCGGAGCAGTTCGCGCAGCAATTCGGCCCATCTGACGAAGACGTTCAGAAGATTACAGGATGGTTGCAGCAGCAAGGCTTGAGCGTTGCAAAAGTGGCCCGCGGGAAGCAGTGGATCGAGTTCTCGGGAACGGCCCTGCAGGTAGAAAACGCTTTTCAGACTTCGATGCACAGCTATTCGCGCGACGGAGAGAGTCACATCGCGAATGCGAAAGACATCTCCCTGCCGCAGGCGCTTACGCCGGTCGTGAGCGGTGTGCTTTCCTTGCATAACTTCCTTAAGAAGCCGATGCATTCGAAGGTTACACAGATGAAGAGAGACGTGGACGGGAAACTGAAGCGGATCAATCCAGATCTGACCATCTACGATCCCAACAGTGGGAATGTTTATTACTTTGTAGCGCCGGGCGACTTTCAAACCATTTACAACGCGCGGCCGCTGCTCAGTTCCGGCATTGATGGCAGCGGTGCCTCCATCGCCATCGTCGGTCGCAGCGATATCTGGTTTTCCGACGTGCAAGCGTTCCGCCACATTTTCGGCTTGCCAGAGAATGACCCTAACATTATCTTGAGCGGACCCGCGGCTGGGCTCACTGGAGACGTGGTCGAATCTTCCCTGGACATCGAGTGGTCGGGCGCGGTCGCTCCACAAGCGACGATTAACTACGTGGAAGCTGCGAGTACCGACACCACGGACGGTGTGGATCTCGCTGCCACTTACATTGTCGACAATGTCGTTTCGCCGATCATGAGCACCAGCTATGGCCTGTGCGAAGCTCTGTTGGGACCGGCAGGCAATCAGTTTTATAACTCTTTGTGGGAACAGGCGGCGGCGGAAGGAATCACAGCGTTCGTCTCCAGCGGTGACGCGGGCGCTGCGCAGTGCGATGCAGATCTGCAGGACGCGGGTTTGGAACCGCCGGGGCCAGCGCTGAATGGTTATACGGTAAACGGGCTGGCTTCGACGCCTTACAACGTCGCGGTAGGCGGAACTCAGTTTAACGAAGACAACTGGTACGCAAAATATTGGAATGCTAACAACGGTACGGACAATTCGTCGGCATTCGGCTACATCCCTGAGCAAGCTTGGAATGAAAGTTGCGATCCGACTTTGCCACAAGTCGGAACCAACTGCGTATACGGACAACAGAATTACAACCTGGAAGGTGGCGGAGGCGGCCCGAGCAGTTGCAGCAATTCGACCGTCGACGCGAACGGCAACGTAACCTGCATCTCCGGGTATGCCAAGCCATCGTGGCAAACGGGGAGGGGCGTTCCTAAAGACGGGGTGCGCGATTTGCCGGACGTATCTTTAAACGCATCTCCCGATGACGATGGGTATGCATTCTGCGTGGGCGGAGGCTGTGACTACACCGAGCAGAGTGGAGTTATCACCGTCAACCAGGTTGACGTTGTCGGCGGAACATCTGTTTCGGCGCCCGCCATGGCCGGAATCATGGCTTTAGTTGAGCAGAAGAATGGCGCATTCCAAGGCCAGGCGAACTATGTGCTCTATAAGCTGGCAGCACAGGAGAAATTGAATCCGTGTAACTCCTCTAAGCTTACGGATCCAACCAAGCCGAATTCCTGCATTTTTAATGACGTAACTGCTGGCAACAATAGCACGCCGGGACTTCCCGGTTACGGGACCCAAAGCGCGCAGTGGGCTGCCGGAACTGGCTACGATCTCTCGACTGGCCTTGGTTCCGTGAATGCCGCGAATCTGGTTGCTGCCTGGAAGAATGTGACCTTCCAAGCCTCGACTACGACTCTCACGACGAGCGCCTCTACCTTGAAGCACGGACACGCCCTATCGATTAGCGTGACCGTTCAAGGAAGCGGCGGGAAAGAGCCGACCGGCGACTTTTCTCTCTTGACTGACAAGTACGGCGCGGTTGGGCAGTTCACGTTGAACAAAGGAGCCTACGCCGGCTCCGTCAGCAACTTGCCGGGCGGTGTCTATAATTTGACCGCTCACTACGCCGGCGATGCTACTCTTGGCGGCAGCACCTCAAGTCCGGTAGCGGTGAAGGTTTCCACAGAGAGTAGCGCGACTACACTGGCGCTCGAAACTGTCGACCAGAACGGCAACCTCGTGCCGCTGAGTGGACCGGTGCAATACGACACCACCGTCTACTTCAACGTGAGCGTGGCTGGACTCTCGGGCATCGGTGCGCCAAGTGGGGCCGTCGAAGTGTTGGACGGAACAACGGTTCTCGCGACCTACACTCTGAATACGCAAGGGGTCGCTTTGTTTCCGAGCGGAATAGGCTATGGCTTCTCGCTTTCCGTTGGAACTCATAACCTGAGCGTGAAGTATGTGGGGGACAATAGCTTCAAGGCCAGCGTGTCTGCAGTTACTCAGGTCACCATAACAAAGCAGCAAGCGGGTACTTATACATTCGCAAGCAACAATCAAGCCGCGGTGGGAGAAGAAGTGATTTTGAGCACCACGATTTTCTTCGGCGGCATAAATCCAACAGGCACGGTGCAATTCTACGACAATGGGAAGCCCATCGGGCCTCAACTGCCAATCGCCTACAACGGTCCCACTGGCGAAAATTATCCCCAGGCCCTTCTCGTAAGAAAATTCAGCGCTGGACAACACAACATTACAAGCTCCTACAGCGGTGACGGCAACTACCTGCCAGTCAATGCAAACTCACAAAATGCTTACAGCCGCGCCCAGATCACAATTACGCCGGCTGTTGGAGCGAAGACGAGGGTCACCATCGTTCAGACTCCCGCATCGGTCATTCTGGGGCAATCGGTGAGCTATTACGTCGAAGTCAAACCGCTCACCAAAGGCGGTCCCGTGCCGACCGGGAATGTGTGGCTGATGTCGGCCTACTATGGTGGAGGATCAGGCACATTGCAGGATGGAAAGACTACCCTCACCTATATTGGGCCGAATGCTGGGACTTTCGATTTTTACGCGCAATACAACGGCGACTCGAATTACGGCGTGAGCGCAAGTCCCGTGATCCAGACTATCGTGGAACGCATTGCTCCCACGGTCACGCTTACGGCTTCTGCGACTGAGGTCGTGGCCGGAACTCAAACCAGCTTGGACTTTTGCGTGGCTGGCGTGGAGATAATAGGCAATACTGGGATCGTCTCCGGCTCGTCAGTGCAGTTCTATGACGCGTTGAATGGAGGGTCGCCGCAACCTCTGGGGGGACCGCTGCAACTGGTGCCCGTGAATTATCCCACGCTGGGCTACAGCCTGCGCCTTGCTTTGCCAGTGGGCACAAACGTAATAACGGCCTACCTCCCCGGGGATCAAAACTTTTTGCCGGCGACCACGGCTCCGGTGAAGGTGGTGGTAAAGCGCTGAGGGACGCAAGCTCGATCACACGACGCGCTTTTTTCCGGAACTGACGGTTCTCTAACGTCTTTTCACTATTGAGCCAATGCATCCGTCTAATATGGCGGCGCTCTTGTCACGGTCGTCGCAGGGTGTTTAAGTCAACTTCTCTTAAGGGGTTAAGACAAGCTTGTCTCCGTGCAGCGGCCTGCGGGGTTCTACGATGCCGTGCCAGCGCCGCCTTCTGCTATTCTTCTTAACCAGAGAAAAATGCGACCCAAATCGATCCCCTCTTCATCGCCAGGAAGCGATCCTGCTCTGCTTGCCGCCATCTCTCTCACAAGTTTCTCCACGCTGCTGCTTGAGTTAGCGCTGACACGGCTGTTTTCCGTGGTGCTGTTTTATCACTTCGCGTTCCTGGCGATTTCGGTAGCGCTGCTGGGCCTTGGCGCCGGGGGCGTGTTTGCCTATCTCTGGCGGAACTGGCTGGCCCGCTTCGAGACGCGGCGGCTGGCGGCGACGCTATCGAGCGGTAACGCGGCCGCCATCGTCTTCACTCTGTTGGTGGTGCTGCACGTTCCAGTTTCTCTGGATCTGTCGCGCGGCAATTTGTTTCATCTGGCCGAGAAGTATCTGACCTCGGCGGTTCCTTTCTTTCTCACCGGCCTCACTTTCTCGGTTGTCTTCGCGCGCGCGCCCCGGCCCCCTTGGGCTCCGGAAAGGGGGTGGAGCCGATTTTCCCGTCGCCACACACTACCCCTCGCTGCTTTGACGGGGTACTATGACCTGAGGGGATTTTGCTACACCCCTACCCCAGGGGGTATGGCCGGGGCGCGCGCGAGTGAGGCGAGCGGGGTGGGGCGGGCGCTCGTCACTCAGTTCACCGGGATTTCTTTGCTTTAGCCTTACGCCCCTTCGCCTGGTTAATTCGCAGTGTGGCCTTGATGATCTCGACGTGTCGCTTGACTCTAAATGCTGATTGTTTGAGTTCCTTCTCAAGCATCGCCACAAATCTCGGGAGGGCACGCTCCGTTACAACGTCGATCATGTAACTCCGCTCCTCCCCCTTCCAGATTACCGTCCGACGGAATTTCATGTGCTCCGTTTTCCTGAAACCAACCTTCCCGCCAGCACACCTCACGTCGAGAATGTCCCCTTGTACAACAACGACGGGGTTTATGAACTCCCAATTAATGTAGATCCCAGGCAACAGTTCGAACTGCGTGAACCTATATTCGAGTGCCTTCACTAGCGTGCTAAACGCGTTAAAGTGGACCTCGTCGTGCCATGCCATCCACTCTTTCTTGTCCGATTTGTAGTTGAACGAACAGAACTGGCTCGCCAGTCGCCCGCGACAGTAATGGTGATAGCTGGCAATCTTCAGCAGATGCCCGACGTTAATGGGCTCGGTCGAGCCCTCGACGAAAACTTCCTCGGGGTCAAACACTCCCTTAATGTCGTCGACGGCCCATTCGCGTATGTACGGGTTCTTAGTGATGAAAGCTATGGGCTGAGGATTGTTGACGCACTCCACCAGGACGGACGAGAATAACCGGTCCTTTGGTCCTGTTCCCACCGGCCGACCGATGATGGCGTAAATGTCAATCTCTCTTGATTTTTGAGTGTCGCTGTCCTCGTAAGCGGAGTTGGCTTCGATGTACCATCCCCTTCTTCTGAGTAGCACCTCCACGCGGTACTCCATCAAATAGCCTGATCGCTGGAGGGCCCTACGTGTCTCTGCCTCCGTGATTTTGGTCGGCACAGCTGGTCGGGATTTGGGCTCGGACGGCTTCGGCTGTTCTAAATTCAGGCCATTCACGGCATGCATCCTGGGCAGGGATCTTGCATCCCGCTATTGTTTTAACACCCGAATGCGGCTAGGATGTCAAAACTGAATTCCTGGGCCAGGGGAAACAGTGATGGGTACCATAGGATTAAGGAAAATTGCGATTGGGGCTGTTCTTTTCATTCTGACTTTTGCAGCACATACCAGAAATGTTGCAGCGCAGACTGGAAATGTTCAGTACGTCAATCCCTACATTGGAACGGGCACGAACTCTAACGAGGGCCCCACGGAATACGGCAACACGATGCCGTATGTGAAGCCACCCTTTGGCATGACGACCTGGGTGGCGCAGACACGTCAGAGCAGCATCGGTTCCACATCCTACGCTTACGAAGACACCAACATTTCCGGTTTCATCGGCACGCATCAGCCGGCCATTTGGATGGGAGATTATGGCTACGTTACGCTGATGCCGGAAGTGGGCAGCATCCAAACAACGCCGTCGGCGAGGCAACTGCCGTTCACACATTCCGGCGAAACAGTGACACCCTATTATTACTCCGTTACGATGAACCCGGGACCATCCCAAATTATCGGAGAACTAACCTCGACGGATCACTGCGCCATCATGCGATTCACTTATCCGGCGAACAGCAACTCAAGCATCGTGGTGGAAGCAACGAGGGCAGGAGTAGGCGGTGGTTATGTTACGGTAAACGCGAACGGTAATGAGATTGACGGATATAATCCCGACCGGCAGACTGCCGGGGCTACCACGTTGCAATTGCCCAGCTTCGCGGGATACTTTGCGATCCAATTCAGCGTAGCGTTTTCCAGCTTCGGCACTTACCAGGGGACGACTCTGCAACCGGGCGTTACGAGCGCCAGCGGAACGAATGTCGGCGCTTACGCGACGTTCAGTCCAACCGCAAACGAGGTTGTGCTGGTCAGAGTGGGAACCTCGTTTATCAGCATCGCGCAAGCGCAGGCGAACTTGGCCGCGGAGATTCCGAATTGGGATTTCAATACCATCGAAACGAACCTGCAAACTACATGGAATCAAAAACTCGGCGAGGTTACGGTCACGGGTGGAACGAGCGATCAAGTAACTCAATTTTATACCGCGATGTTTCACGGTTTGCAATATCCGCGATTGTTTTCCGAGAACGGGCAGTATTACAGCGCATTCGACAATAACGTTCACAGCGGCGTTGCCTACACGGACTGGTCGGGCTGGGACATATTCCGGTCGGAGTTCAGTCTCCTAACGATTTTTGCCCCCGAGCGCATCAACGACATGATTCAGGCGTTGCTCAACGACTACAACGAGGGCGGATGGATGCCGAAATGGCCGAATCCCTCCTACACCTCCGTCATGATTAGCACGCACGCCGATTCCATGGTCGCCGAGGCAATCAACAAGGGTTTCAACGGGTTCGATTTAAACACGGCTTATGCGGCGGTTTATAACGACGCTATGAATCCGCCACTCGGTGATACAACGAACACCTGGGATGGCTGGGGCGACTCGGTCGGACCCTATGACGCCCGTGAAGGTCTGACTTGGTATAAGCAGATCGGCTATATGGCCAATGATCATACCGCCGAGGCGGCGTCACGCACGCTCGAAGGCGCTTATGAGGATTGGAGTGCCGCGCAAGTCGCCCAAGCGGTCGGCAACACGAGTAAATATACGTTTTTCCTCAACCGCTCACTGAATTACCGGAATGTTTTCAATGCTGCGGACGGACTGATGGAAGCGAGAAATTCCGACGGCACATGGGCTGGCGGCGGCGGTTATGGATTCTGCGAAGGCGGACAGGGCCAATACCAGTTCACGGTGATGCACGATGAGGCTGGCTTGGTTGATTTGATGGGCAAGAATAATTTTAACAACCTGCTGACCACCGAGACCTCCAATTTGAACGCTATGGTCAACAATGAGCCGGGTAATCACTTTATGTACGTATACGATTACAGCGGCATGCCATGGGAGACTCAAAGCGAGGTCAGCGCAGCGGAGTCCAATTTCTGGAATGGGCCCGATGGACTTCCGGGCAACGATGATTGCGGGCAAATATCCTCCTGGTTGTTCTTTGCCAATCTTGGTTTTTATCCGGTCAATCCCTCGTCCGGTATTTACATGATTGGGAGTCCATTGTTCCCCCAGGTGACGCTGAATTTGCCCAATGGCAACACCTTTACCATTACAACGACCAACAATTCCGCAACGAATATTTATATTCAGTCGGCCACACTGAACGGCGCCGCGCTCAATGTGCCCTATATCACTTACGCGCAAATTGAAGCGGGGGGCACACTCAGTTTTGTGATGGGTCCGTCACAGTCCACCTGGGCGGCCAATTGGACTCCCACGCCGTTATCATCAACCCCGTCCTTTATTCTGGGCTCGACAGCAGCAGGAGTCCCCGTGAATCAAGGCGGCACTGCAACCAGCACAATCACGGCCGCGGGTATCAACAGCTTCAGCGGTACCATCGATCTTACTGCGACGGGCCTGCCTAGCGGAGTAACAGGATCCCTCAACCCGGCATCCGTTAACCTGGCAGGCGCCAGCGGCAGAGCCGCGAGCACGCTGACTCTGACGGCGAGCAGCTCGGCCACGGTTACGGGTTGCACTCCAGTAGCCGTGACCGTCACCGGCACGTCGGGCAGTCTGACCCAGACCACGGCCGTCGGCGTTATGGTCGGATCGTCGTCATCGGGCAGCTACAACGTATGCGGGATTTTCACCGACGGCACGACGTTTCCTGCCAACCAGGGCTTGGACGGAGGTGGGTATGCTTATTCCTCGAACGTGCTGGGAGCTTCCCAGGCCTGGAATGGGAGCGCCTTCACGTTTGGCGCGGCCAACAACCTGAACGTTTATAGCAACATGACCATCACGCTTCCGTCCGGTCAGTACACCACGCTGAACCTGCTGGCTGCAGGGGTCCAGGGAGGCCAGACCTCGCAGACCTTTACCGTGACCTATACGGACAGCACGACGTCTACGTTTACCCAAAGTTTGAGCGATTGGTGCTATCCGCAAAACTTCCCGGGTGAATCGCAAGTGGCGACCATGGCCTACCGCGACACGAACAGCGGCGGACAAGACCCTACCACCAACTACCTTTACGGCTACTCGTTTAGCATCAACAGCAGCAAGACGGTGCAGAGCCTGACGCTGCCCAACAACCGGAATGTCGTGGTGCTGGGGGTAGCATTGGCCGGGAGCACGGGGAGTTCGAGCTACACGTTGTCGGCTTCGCCTAGTTCCGTAAGTGTGGCGCAGGGCGGCAACGGCACGAGCACGATCACGGTGACGCCCGCGAACGGTTTCACGGGCAACGTGAACTTGACGGCGAGCGGGCTGCCCAGCGGAGTCACGGCGACATTCAAACCCAGCACGGTAGATGTGACCGGGACGAGCACGCTGACGCTCGCGGCGAGCAGTTCGGCGGCCACAGGTGGGCCGACGACGGTGATCATCACCGGCACGTCGGGGAGTTTGACACCGACAACTACGGTCAACCTGACGGTGACGCCGCCATCAAGCTACTCGCTAACGGCGTCGACAGCCAGCCCGGCGGCGATCAGTCCGGGGAGCACGTCCACTGCAACCATCACGGTGACGCCGGCGAACGGCTACACCGGTAGCGTCACACTCTCGTGCAGCATTTCGCCCGTTGTCACGGGCACAAATGCGCCAACTTGCTCTTTTGGCAGCACAAGCCCGGTGTCCGTTACCAACGGCGCGGCCCCTGCCACACTGACCTTTACGACGGTGGGCCCATCTGCAGCGATGTTCGGCCCGTCAGGGATGTTCTATGCAGTGTTCCTACCCGTCTCGGGATTAGCGCTGCTTGGCCTGTGCGTCGGCTCCGGCCGTTCGCGGGGGAAGATGCTTGTGAGCTTCCTGGCGCTTTGGGTGTTGCTGGCCGGCGTCCTCGTCATCTCCAGTTGTGGGGGCGGGCAGGGGAGCAGCGGGAACTCCGGTACGCCTGTGGGGAACTACACGGTGACGATCACTGGGACCGACGCGAGCGGCAAGACCCAGAGTAACACCAGTCCGCCGACGGTCGCGATCAACGTCACCTAAAGAATGCGCATTCAAATTCAAACCGTCCATGTGGAGGCTAGTACCTAGATGGACGGTTATCCCGTATTAGACGTTGCCCAGTAGCGTCGTTCCAGCAGCTGAACCAACTTAGCCCTGTCGCTAATCCGTAGGGAGATCGCCCGGCTCTGCCGGGGAGGCAGCAAAAGATTGACAGATCCGGGAGTGCGCTTCCTTTCTGCAATGAGACGACCAGTGAGGGATCTCCTGTGCTGAGACGACCGGAACGGATCCCCCGTTCTCTTCTGCTACGTTTGGGAGCTTGGGATTTTGATTTTGACCGGTTGCGATCAGGCCCCTTTGAGGACCCAGTAACCGTAATACCTCCGGCTCTGCCGGAGGATACTTATTAGAAGAGGAGAGGTAGCTATGGAAAGACTCATATTCAATTTATTGGGAAAGCCAGACTTCATAGGTCTAAGTCCTGGCAGAACAAGGTGGCGCCGATTGATCGCGATTTGCTGCATTGCTTTCCTTACGGGTTCCGCCGGCGCACAGTCAGGTGCGGCCTCTAAGTCCGAAACGGGGGCCCAGAAAATCATCATCGACACCGATATCGGCGGCGACATCGACGATGCCTATGCGGTTGGATTAGCGCTACAAAGCCCCGAATTCAAAATCTTGGGATTCACGACTGAATCTGGAGATACTGGTGATCCGACAGACACCATGCTCAAAGCCCGGCTCCTCAGTCGTCTGTTGAAGGAAACCGGACGATCTGATATTCCCGTGGCTGTTGGAACGGAGAAGCATCTGCCCAAAGAGCGGGGATTTCTGAGTCAAGCTCTGTACGCGGAGGGCGGCCCGATCGGTCAATCGTATCCGAATGCCGTGGATTTCCTTCTAGAGCAGATCCGGCTGCACCCTGGCGAGATCACTCTGATCGCGATCGGACCGGAAACCAATATCGGTGAGGCGATCGACCGGGACGCGACAACCTTCCGCAAGCTGAAGCGGGTAGTCATTATGGGGGGGTCGGTGTACCGTGGCTATAATCCCTTTGGACATATGGTGAAAAATACGCCGAGTACCGAGTACAACCTTTCGGTGGATGTACCGGCCGCGCAGAAGCTCTTTGGTTCTGGAGTGACTCTCTACGTGATGCCGTTGGACTCGACACAGATCAAACTCGAGGAGTTGAGGAGAAACCAGGTCTTCGCGGCCGGGACCCCATTAACAAACACATTGGCTTTGCTCACCCAACAGTGGTCCGGAGAAACAATTCGCACTCCCACGTTGTTCGATGTGATGGCAGTGGCCTATGCCCTGAATCCGAAACTGTGCCCGGCTACACCCATGAGACTCCGGGTCGATGACAGCGGAAACACCAAGCCCGAGGCCGGCTCTCCGAATACATGGGTTTGTTTGCACTCGGATTCGGACCAATTCTTCGATTTGTTCATGCCCCGTATTATGGGCGCTGTTCATTGGCAATCTGGCCCTTAAACCGCATTCAGGGGCCTTCAACCTTCCACCAGCGTCCATTCTTAAGCTTGAGGAGTACTCCTTAGATGGGGGTGGTTGCTCCAGCTCCTTTCGTACCAGTTTCTCTGACTTTTGCCCTGGTACAAAATTCGCATCGTTGTCGTTAACAGATGGGATGAGAAGGCCGGTCTCCGACGGGATGCGATACGCTCCCAAGGTAGAAAGCTCACATTCTCGATCTGGTGCGAGCGCGTGGTGGCGTTGCTGCGACAGCGTGGGCAGAGGCTCGGCGCATCGGTGGAGGACGACCGCTTCGCCGAGAAGGAGCCGCTCTTGGCGCAGCTGCACGGGGCCTCGATCTCGGGCACTCTGGTTTCCCCATCACCCCAATCCGGGCGGGGTTCGTTTGCGGCAATGCCTGCGGCGGAGCCAGCAAATCCGCCCACTTTTGCCCCGAAAGGCCAATAATGCCGATCCATCACCGACCACCGATCGAGTCTGAAGATCGTGCCATATTCCCTTGACAGCAGCTCCGGAGTGCGACTAATTTTTCATGTTATCCTTTTGTGGTATCGAACGCGGCGGTCCCCGAACATCTATGATCGCTTCCGTGGCTGTACGCGGGGAGCGCATCCTGGAGAATGTCGAGGGAGGAGCGATGGGTCCGTGCAACCACGAGTGGTCTATATGCAACGTCCGGCACGGTTATTTTGTCGAGGAGGGCTGCTTCGAGTGCGGTGCTCGCCTTTCGTTCTTCTCTGCCGAGCCTGTGCCTCCGATCGATAAGTACCGTGAGGGGCGTCACTATTGGGCGTATCTGGGCAGCTTTCAGACGGTAAAATTCGATTTGAAGTGCCGCGCCTGTGCGGGGATTGTCGACCTCAATGATGTGAATGGGCTGATGTTGTCTGAGTGCACGGACCGCGACTGCCAGGTCGGGGCGCTCGTGCATCAGCAGGGCCCTGACTCTCTGGTCTACGTGGCGCTGTGCCCAAACACCTCCCATCCCACCGGCAAATGCGTGAGCAGCGAGGGCATCGAGGCCCTCAACCAATACTTTAGGGCGAAGCTGGCGCCCGTCGGCAGGAAGGTCACCATCGTGCCCTGCAAGCTCTGCAACAGCATCGACAAGTGCAGGGGCACGAGCATTGTCGACGTCGGCCTGACGGACATACAGTGATGTAGCGCGCAGCAGACGCCTCGCTGTGCTTGGCACCAATTGAGGAGGAAGCACGATGAAGGTTTCCGAACTTGCACAGAAAACCGGACTCGCAGCGATCAACGAATACAAGGACAGGGAGATCGAAAGGGTCTACATCTCCGACATGGTCTCGGACCTGATTGCGTCGGCCAGAACCAACAGCGTGGTGGTCACCTTGCAAACGCACAAGAGCTTGATCGCCGCGGCCAACCTTGCAGGGGCAGCGATGATCGTGATTGTCAACGGGCGCAAGCCGAGTGAAGATGTGGTGGCGCTAGCCAACAGGACAGGGATCGGACTTTTCAGCTACGACCTGGACTCCTGGGCGTTTGCAAAGAAACTCGTCAATCTCGGGTTCGAATGACCCTTGCAGCGGGCGGGGGCATGACCCGTCGAACTGCGGAGTGACAGCCATGCGGTTGGAGATGCTTCGGGATCTTCTCAGGTGCGAGGTGCTGACCGGAGCTGACGCGCTCGACACCGAAATAGACATGGCCGTCGCCTCCGACGCGATGAGCGTCGTGCTTTCTTCTCCCCATCCTCGGGCGTTGATGATCACCGGACTGACCAACATCCAGTCGGTGAGAACGGCGCACATATCGCACCTGCCGGCCATCATGTACGTGCGAGGCAGTCGGCCGACGGAAGCGACGGTCAAGCTCGCTCGCGACAACAAGACGGTTCTGCTCTCGACCGAGCTCGGAATGTTTGACTCCTGCGGCATCCTGTACAGTCGTGGCATCAAAGGTGGGATCTAGCATGCCCGAAGAACTTCTCAGAAAGACGTTCGAAATACAAGGGTGGGATTTCGAGAATGCCGGGGAGCGGTCTGCGGAGGTGACGACGATTCTCAAGGATCTCGATGTCGACCCGAACATCATCCTGCGAGTTGGAGTCGTGGCCTTCGAAGCGGAGATGAACGTTGTGATGTACGCGGGCCGGGCCACCCTGACGTTAGTGGTGACGGACGACGAGATCGTGGTGGAAGTGGCCGACGAGGGACCCGGGATCGCCGACATCGAGTTGGCGATGCAGCCAGGCTACTCGACGGCTTCCGACGAGATGCGCGAGATGGGATTCGGCTACGGCCTGGGGCTTCCGAACATCAAGAAGAACTCCGACGTCTTCTCGCTGCAATCCGAGGTTGGGAGAGGCACGAGGCTTCACTCGATAATCCGGCTGATCTCGTATGGATAAACGCACTTATGGATTCAGGATCGACCGGGAGAAGTGCCAGGGGTGTCTCTCATGTATGCGGGTGTGTCCGACCCACGCGATCCGAGTGAAGGACGTGAAGGCGCAGTACCGACCCGATAGTTGCATCGACTGCGGCGTCTGCCTCAGAGCGTGCTCCAGAGATGCCATCTGCGCGACGACAACGCCGGTCGAAGATCTCAGCCGATTCAAGTTCAAGGTCGCGGTGCCCTCCCCGGTCCTGTTCGGCCAGTTTCCAACAGGGATCACGCCCGCCCAGGTCGTCGATGGACTGCTCGCGTTCGGGTTCGACGAGGTTTGGGACTATTCGGTCGAGATCAACCTGGTTGCTCGCGCAATCCAGCAGTACGTGGACCAGTGGACAGGACCCACGCCACTCGTCTCCATAACATGCCCTGTCGTGGTGCGTCTGGTGCAAGTGTCGTATCCGGCCATGGTTGACCAACTCATCCCCGTCCAGATCGCCCGCGAAATCGCCGGCCGGGAAGCGAAGCGGCGCTTCTCAGCGCGGCTCGGTCTGCACGAGGATCAAATCGCCGTCATCTATATCACGCCGTGCCAAGCCAAGACCATATCCATCCTTCAACCGGCCGAAGGCGTCGTGAGCAATCTGGATGGTGCACTGGGTTTCCCCGAGGTCTACAATGCCGTCCTCGCCTGCCGGCGTCTCAAGAAGGGCGATGCGATCAAGAGCTCTCGACCCCCGATCATCCGCAACTCTGGTCTCCTTCGGTTGCACGTGAGCGAGGGCATGGGCCGCCTTGTTCAGCAGCATCGCTACCTGCGGGTGACAGGTCTGTCCAACATAATTCAGGTCTTCAACGACATCGAAAAGGGGAAGCTACGAAACGTGGGCTTCCTCGAGGCGTACAGCTGTTGGAACGGCTGCGCTGGCGGGAATCTCACCGTCGCGAACATGTATGTCACGGGGTCCACGTTGCGTTCTCTGGCGAGGACCCTGCCGGAGACGGACCCTGTGACGGAAGCGGAAGTCGAACGGCGGTTTCCTAACGAAGACTTCTCTCTTAAGGCCCCGATTCGGCCACGTCCCGTCCGAGGAACAGCGGCCAGTCTGAAGGAGAGAGTCCAGATGAGGCAGCTGGCAGAGGACGCGCTGGCGAGTCTGCCTGGCCTCGACTGCGGGCTCTGTGGGGCCCCGACGTGTAGGGAATTGGCGAGAGACGTGAGCGTGGGCGACGCCAGTAAGAACGACTGTGTGTTTCTTTCCGAGCGCCGTCTGCAGGATCTGCGACGAGTCTATCTTCGCAGTACGGCTTAGACTATATGCCGTAGGAGTCCCTTTTCGGATTGACAACAGCAACAAGATCAAGCGTGGAGGCCACGACCATGGGAGCCGAAAATCAGAGCCTTCAGACGGTGCTGGGACAGTTCCCGGCTGAGGCGGGGAGTCTGATCCCAATTCTGCAGAGCGTGCAAGCGCACCTGGGGTACATCTCCGCGCAAGCAGTTTGTGAGATCGCCCAGGCCCTGCGGCTCACCGAGAGTCAAGTGTATGGGGTCGCGTCGTTCTACGCGCAGTTTCGCTTCACTCCTCCGGCGCGCCATGGCATCTGCGTGTGTCTCGGCACCGCCTGCCACGTGCGCGGCGGCGAGCGGCTCATGGAGAACCTGCAGCGGGAACTGGGCGCGGCGATGGGCACCAGCACCAGCGATGGCCGCTTCGACCTGGACCGGGTGGCCTGTCTGGGGTGCTGTGCGCTGTCGCCTGTGGTCAAGGTTGACAGCGATATCTACAGTAGCGTGACGACCATGAAACTCAAGGGGATCGTCAATGGATACGAGTAGACTCGACGGCCTTGTGGAACTCGCCCGCAAGGACTTCGCAAACCTCGCGAGCGCCGAGGTGCCGGTTGTCTACCTCGGCGCTGGTTCCTGCGGGAAGGCGGCGGGAGCCGACGCCGTGAAAAAGGCCGTGCTGGCAACATTGGAGGAGCGCAAGCTGCGCGCGCAGGTGCTCGAAGTCGGCTGCGTGGGCCCGTGCTACCTCGAGCCGCTGATGGACATCGCGGCGTTCGGCAATCCGCGCATCTCGTATGCCAACGTGAGCGCCGAGCACGCCCCACAGATCCTCGAGAGCTACCTCGTGCGCCGCGATCCAATGCCGGGCCGGGCGGTCGGGCATTTCGGCAACGCCGAGTTTGCCGGCATTCCGAAGTTCTTCGACCTGCCGATGCTCAAAGCGCAGAAGCGCATCGTGCTGCGCAACTGTGGCTTCATCGATCCCGAGAGGCTTGATCACTACTTAGCGACGGACGGCTACGCAGGCCTCAAGAAGGCGCTCGGAATGTCGCCTGACGCGCTGATCGAAGAGATCACAAAGTCGCAGATCCGCGGTCGCGGCGGCGCCGGCTTCCCCACGGGCAAAAAGTGGCGATTCTGCCGCGACGCCAAAGGCGACTCGAAGTACATGATCTGCAATGCGGATGAGGGCGACCCGGGCGCCTTCATGAACCGCTCGCTCATCGAGGGCGACCCTCACGCGGTGCTTGAGGGTCTGCTGATTGCGGCCTACGCCATCGGCGCTTCCTCGGGCTACGTATATATCCGTGCCGAGTACCCGCTCGCCATCCAGCGGCTCCGCAAGGCGATCGCGCAGATGCACGAGGTCGGGCTCTTGGGCAATGACATTCTCGGGTCGCGGTTCTCGTTCGACCTCCACATCAAGGAGGGCGCTGGCGCCTTCGTGTGCGGCGAAGAGACGGCGCTCATTCACTCCATCGAGGGCAAGCGTGGCATGCCGCGCGTGCGGCCACCCTTCCCCGCCACATCGGGTTTGCAGGGCAAGCCGACAGTCATCAACAACGTGGAGACTCTGGGCACCGTCGCCCAGATCGTCCGCCACGGCGCCGACTGGTACCGCCAGTTCGGCGTGCCGGGCAGCCATGGCACCAAGACGTTCTCGATCGTGGGCAAGGCCAAGCGCACGGGGATGATCGAGGTGCCGCTTGGCATCAAGCTGCGCGACCTCATCTTCGAGATCGGCGGCGGCGCCATCAAGCCCTTCAAGGGGGTGCAGACCGGTGGCCCGTCGGGTGGGTGCCTGTCGGAGCGCTTTCTCGACACGCCCGTGGAGTATGAGTCGCTTGCTGCCGCGGGCTCCATCATGGGCTCGGGCGGGCTCATCGTGATGGACGAGGACACCTGCATGGTGGACATCGCCCGCTACTTCATGGGCTTCTGCGCCGCCGAGTCGTGCGGCAAGTGCACACCCTGCCGCATCGGCACGAGCCAGATGCAGGCAATCCTCAAGCGCATCTGCGACGGCAACGGCACCGAGGCCGACCTGGGAGCGCTCGAGCGCATCGGCAAGACGGTAAAAGCGGCCTCGCTGTGCGGGCTCGGACAGACAGCCGCCAACCCGATCCTGTCGACGCTGCGCAACTTCAGGAAAGAGTTCGAAGAGCACATCAAACACAAGCGGTGCAGTGCAGGCGTATGCCAAAACCTATTCCTGTCGCCGTGCCAGAACGCCTGCCCGGTGGGCATGGACGTTCCGGGCTACGTGTCGATGATTGCGGCTGGCCGCTTCGAGGATGCTATTCATATCGCGCGGGAAACCAACCCGTTCCTGTCGGTGTGCGGCCGCATCTGCGACCACCAGTGTATGCTGAAGTGCCGGCGCAACCAGATCGATGAGCCCGTGGGGGTGCGCGTGCTCAAGCGGTTCATCGGCGATCTGGCGCGCGACCGACGCATCGCGCCCAAGGTCTGGGTCTCGTCCGAGAGACGGCCGGAGAGGGTGGCGGTCATCGGCGCAGGGCCGTCGGGGCTCACCTGTGCCTACTTCCTGGCGCGTCTGGGTTACGGAGTCACTGTTCTGGAGCGACTGCCTGTCGCCGGTGGCATGTTGGCTGTGGGCATCCCCGCATACCGGCTGCCCAAGGACGTGCTGGAGGCGGAGATCCAACTCATCCGCGATCTGGGTGTGGAGATTCGCACACGCACGACCGTGGGACGCGACGTGCGCGTGGGCGAACTGTTCAGCCAGGGTTTCAAGGCCATCTACGTAGGGGTGGGCATGTATGGCGACCGCGCCATGGGCGTGCCGGGCGAAAACGCGGCTGGTGTGATCCAGGGCGTCGACTTCCTCACCGATGTGAACATGGGCAAGCGTCGGGAGATCGGCCGTCGGGTAGCCGTGATCGGCGGTGGCAACACGGCCGTGGATGCGGCGCGCACCTTGGTGCGACTCGGTGCTGAGCAGGTCACCATCATCTACCGCCGTACGCGCGAGGAGATGCCGGCCTTCGCCGATGAGATCCGCGAGGCCGAGCAAGAGGGCGTCCGCATCATCCTGTTGGCTGCCCCCACCCGCGTGCTCGTGGACGAGCACGGCCACATCAAGGGTATTGAGTGCCAGACCATGAAGCTCGGCGACTTCGACAACAAGGGACGGCGAGTGCCGGTGCCAGTGCCGGGCAGCGAGTTCACGCTCGATGTCGACACCGTGATCCCGGCCATCGGCGAGTTCGCCGACGTGCGCGATTTGTTCCGGGATCACGCTGTGAAGACTCAGCGCGACGGCACCATCGAGATTGACGATGAGGGGAGAACCAACATCCCCGGAATATTCGGCGGCGGCGACGTCACCTTCGGAGCTTCCACCGTGATCAAGGCTATCGCCGCTGGCGAGCGCGGCGCGGTAGCCATCGACCGATACCTCACGGGCGACTGCACGCGCGTGTATCCGTGGCGGGTCAGGAGCCGCTCGCCCGCGCCCTTCAAAGTGGGTGCCGAGCCCGTGGCGTATCCGATGTCGCGGCCGGCGCTGCTACCGGTCGCCGAGCGCTCCAGGAGCTTCGTCGAGGTCCAGGAATCCATCAGCCCGGAAGTGGCGATCAAGGAAGCTCAACGCTGCCTGCGCTGCGACTACCGAGAGGAAGAGGTGTAGGAATGAAATTGACCATCGACGGCGCCGAATTGTCCGCCCGCGACGGGTCCTCCGTTCTCGACGCGGCCCAGCAGAACGACATCTACATCCCCCACCTCTGCTCGCACCCCGAGCTTTCGCCGTACGGAGGATGCCGGTTGTGCCTCGTCGAGGTGGACGGTATGCCTGGCTGCCCCCCTGCGTGCACGACCCAGGCGCGCGAGGGCATGGTGGTTCATACGAAGACCGACGCCGTCCGGTCCCTGCGGTGCGAGGTCCTGCAGCTCATGCTGAGCGAGCACCCGGCCTCGTGCCTGGTGTGCCCGGAGTCCGCAGAATGCGCATCCTACCAGGGCACGATCCGCAAGGTTGGTGTCACCACGGGATGCCGCTACTGCCCCAAGGACAGCGTGTGCGAGCTGCAGGCCGCAGCCAAGAGCGTCGGCGTTACCGAGCTCACGCTGCCCACCAGCTACCGCGACCTGCCGGTGGAGAGCGGCGAGGAGTTC
The DNA here is from genome assembly GCA_003139995.1 of Candidatus Acidiflorens stordalenmirensis. Lineage (GTDB taxonomy): Bacteria > Acidobacteriota > Terriglobia > Terriglobales > Acidobacteriaceae > Acidiflorens > Acidiflorens stordalenmirensis. The sequence goes on from PLIC01000223.1 coordinate 19,064, forward strand.
TACGACCGGGACTACAACCTCTGCATCTTCTGCGCCCGCTGCGTGCGCATTTGCCAGGAACAGCGCCAGGCCGCGGTGCTGTCCTTCCGCCAGCGCGGCCACCTCACCACCATCGGTCCGGCGTTCGAGATGTCGCACCGCGACGCCGGCTGCGAGTTCTGCGGCGCCTGCGTGTCGGTGTGCCCGACGGGCGCGCTGTCGGAGAAGGGGCGCAAGTGGGCGGGCGCGGCCGAGCGGCTGGCCCCCTCGGTGTGCATGCTCTGTAGCCAGCAGTGCGACATCCAGGCGGTGGTGGTCAAAGACCACGTTGTCGCCACGCTGCCGCCCGGCGATCCGCGAGGAACAGGTGGCGAGCTGTGCGTGAAGGGCCGCTTCTGCCTGGCCGACCTGGCAAACCATCCCGACCGGCTCAGGGTCCCGACGGTGCAGACGGCTGAGGGCTGTGAGGAGGTGGACTGGGACAGGGCCACGGCCGCAGTCGCCGAAAAGCTCCGAGGGATCCCGGGTGCGAGGATCGCGATCTATGCCTCGCCGGACCTGCTGCTCGAGGACCTAGTCACGCTGCGGCGGCTGGCGGACAACGTCCTGCACACGGATAATGTGACCACGACGGCTATTGCGCCGGAATCTGGCGAGTTGCTCAGCCGATCGTTCGCTTCGCCGGGCTTGGATGCGCTGGCATCGTCGCCCTGCATCGTGTCGCTTTTCTTCAACGGCAACTACGCCTACTCGCCCACCACGCTCGCCATCAAGCGCGCCGTGAACAAGGGCGCGCGCTACTTCCAGATTGGCTGGCTCCGAGATCCAACCTCGCGCTTCGCCTCTCGGCGCGTGACGCCGAAGCCGGGCCAGGAGGCGGCGCTGGTGCGCGACCTCATCAAGGTTGTGTCGGGGCGGGCGAGCGACAGTGCAGATCTGGCCGATATCGCTGAGGCGCTGCGCGCGGCCGAGCGGACGACCTTCTTGCTGGGCATGGGCGTCGCCTGCCTGCCGGAGGCGACTGAGTTGCTCGCCGCCATCGACAAGATTGCCGAGCTGAAGCGCGGCGCGGTCGTGGCACCGCATCCGCACGCCAATCTGTTGGGGTTGGTGGCAGCGCTCAGGCCGAAACCGAGAGAGGATGTGGAGCGCCTCGTGCGCAACGGGAAGATCGACGCGCTGTGGATCATCGGTGAAAGCCCCTTCGAGAAGCGGCCGCCTGTGAATGTGGTTATCTACCAGAATACGTTCCCACCGCCCGAGCAGCTTGCGGCCGACGTAGTGCTGCCCGCGGCTTCGTGGTGCGAGGTCACGGGCTCGCTCGCGGTCGCGCACGGCCAGTGGCGGTTGAAGACCGTGCAGGCGGCCGTGCGGCCACCCGGGCTGGCGCGCCAGGACTGGGAGATCTTCGCCAAGGCATTGGAGGCCATGGGTGCCCGGGATGTCGGCACGCCGTCGGCCGAGGAGCTGAGCGCGCTTGCCAAGGATGCACAGCGGGCTGCAGCCGCGCTCTTGGCGGGCCACCAGGTCCATGGCTCGGCGCCTGCACCTGCAGAGGAGGATGCGCGGCATGTGCTCGTGCGTGAGGTCAATCCACACCGGTTCCGCGGCCTGAACCTGGCTGACTATATCGAGGGCATGGCCCGGCTGACGCCGGAGGAGACGTTGTTGGTGAACCCGCAGGATGCAGCGGAGTTGGGTGTGCGCGACGGGGATTCGCTGACCGTCACCGCCGGTGGCCAGAGCCGGCCGTATCCTGTACGCCTCGATCGCAAGGTCGCGCCGGCGCGCTTGTACCTGCTTTCGTCTTCGGGCGGCGACATGGTCAGCCCCGTTCGCGTGGGGGTGCGCTGATGTTCAAGATCGTCAAGCTGCAACGAATGGTTCCCAACATCCACCTTATGGAGGTGGATGCTCCCGAAGTGGCCGAACAGGTGCAGCCCGGCCAGTTCGTCATCGTGCGTGCCGCGGAGGGCGGCGAGCGCATTCCGCTCTCGGTCGCCGACTGGGACCGCAAGGCAGGCACCGTGACTGTCGTGTTCATGGAAGTTGGAGCGTCGACGGGCAGGCTGGCGCGACTCAAGGCGGGTGACAACATTCCCACGTTGGCCGGGCCGCTCGGCAAGCCCACGGCAATTGCCAGCGCGGGGCAGGTGGTGTGCGTGGCTGGCTGTTACGGCATCGCGTCCATGTTTCCGATCGTGCGCGCCCTACACGAGGCGGGTGCCGAGGTCACGGTCGTGCTCGAGGCGCGCGGAAGCTTCCTCCTCTATTGGGAGGACCGCATGCGGGCCCTGGCCAAGCGCGTCTTCACCATCACCCGCGACGGCAGCTCGGGACTTCGGGGCCACGTGTCTGGCCTGCCGGAGATGCTACGCCAGGCCGGCGTCGCACCGAGCCAGGTGATGGTGAATGGGTGCACGTTCCTCATGTCGCAGACCTCCAAGACGCTCGGCGGCTTGGGCGTCCCGATCACGGTGAGCCTGAACCCGATCATGATTGACGGCACGGGCATGTGCGGCGTGTGCCGAGTGAGCGTCGGCGGCCAGATGAAGTTCGCCTGCGTGGACGGGCCGGACTTCGACGGCCGCGAGGTCGACTGGAAGGAGCTGTTGGCCCGCCGCAAGCAGTACTTGGATGAAGAGGCATACCTTTGTCACCGGGCCTCGTGCGCGAGAGGGGTTTGACCATGGCCGAGAAGAAGAAGCTGGACTTGGAACGGCGGGCGATGCCCAAGCAGCCACCGCACATCCGCCGGCGCAACTTCCGCGAGGTTGCCCACGGCTACACGCCCGAACTGGCGATCGCTGAGGCCAACCGGTGCATCCTGTGCAAGAAACCCTCGTGCATCGAAGGCTGCCCCGTCGACATCGACATCCCAGCCTTTGTTCGGCGGCTCGCCGAGGGCGATTTTCTCGGTGCGATCCACAAGCTCAAGCAGACCAACTGCCTGCCGGCCGTGTGCGGTCGCGTCTGTCCGCAAGAGACGCAATGCGAGGAGAAGTGCAACCTGCGCAAGAAGAACGCGCCCATTGCTGTCGGCCGCCTGGAGCGCTTTGCCGCCGACTGGGAGGCGACGCAGGTCCAGCAGCAGATGCCTGAGATGCGGCCGCCCACGGGCAAGAAGGTCGCGGTGGTCGGCTCGGGCCCGGCTGGAGTCACCGTTGCCGGCGACCTGATCAAGCTCGGCCACAAGGTGGTGATGTACGAAGCCCTGCACGAACCGGGGGGCGTGCTGACCTACGGCATCCCCGAGTTCCGCTTGCCCAAGCAGATCGTGCGGCGGGAGATCGACTACATCCGCAAGCTCGGCGTCGAGGTGGTCTGCGATTACGTCGTAGGCCGGACCAAGACCCTTGAGCAACTGCTCGACCGCTACGACGCCATGTTCCTGGGGACCGGCGCGGGCCTGCCGTGGTTTCTCGAAATCCCCGGCGAGAACTTGTGTGGCGTCTACTCGGCCAACGAGTATCTCACGCGCATGAACCTCATGCGCGGGTTTGCCTATCCGAAGTCCTCGATGCCCATCAAGCGGCACCGGCGCGTGGCCGTGTTCGGGGGCGGCAACGTGGCCATGGACTCCGCCCGCACCGCCGTGCGCTTGGGCGCCGAGGAGTCCTACATCATCTACCGTCGCTCCCGGCTGGAGCTGCCCGCACGCATCGAGGAGGTGGAGAACGCCGAGGAGGAGGGCGTGATCTTCCAGTTCCTCACTCTGCCAGTGCGCCTGATCGGCGACGAGGATGGTTGGTTGAAGGAGGTCGAGTGCTTGCGCATGGAGCTGGGCGAACCCGATGCTTCGGGCCGGCGCAAGCCAGTCAAGATCCCGGGCTCGGAGTTCCGGATGCCCATGGACGCGGTAGTCGTCGCCATCGGCAACAGCCCCAACCCGCTCATCCCGAGGTGCACGCCCGATCTGATGGTCAACAAGAATGGGACGATCTTCGTGAGCGACGTCCAGACAGGTAAGACCTCCAAGGACAAGGTATGGGCGGGGGGCGACGTGGTCACGGGCGCGGCCACGGTCATCCTGGCCATGGGCGCGGGGCGAGCCGCAGCTCGATCCATGCACGAGTACTTGACGGGCGAGAAGCTGGCGGGCACCACGTCGGAGGTCGCGAGCAGCTAAAGCATTTTCAGGGATACTGTAACCCGTCGCTGGTTTCGGGTAGGGCACGGCTTCAGCCGTGCCGTCAGGAGTTACAACAAGCTCCGGCTTTAGCCGCTGAGGGTGCGCGCTCTACAGCATCACGAGACATGCCCTAGGATCAGGACGTGTGCGTCTCAGCAACGAGACACGTCCAACAAACTGGTGCGTGAGTTCGCAGCGCAAGAGGGATGTTTTCGGCCGGGATGTCCTTCCATTCGAAGAGTCGCATATTGGGACTCAACAGGCACGGGTTGTGCCGCCACCGGCTAGTCTGTCCTATTGGTCTTCCGCAGCAAGTACAGGTTTTGCCCTGATACCATTTCGACAGGATTGTATGCACTAGACATTCTTCCGGCGCCGCCGCAATTAGCGCCAAACACGCCTGATCACAGGGTACCCTCTCGCGCCATCGGGAGCAGTCCCGAAGGCGCAGGTTTGGGTCCCTGAAGGCGCCCGTAATGGCGATGTGCCACGTGGCCATCTCTACAGCGGCCGGCTGCTTCGTTTCCGGACAAGCCACAATCAGCTTGCCGCGGAATTTCAGGTAAGCGCGCACCGCTCGCCAGAAGCCCCAGCCAACGAAACCTAGCAGCACAATGAGAATACCGATGGGCAGAGTCATAGCAGCTCCATATTGTCCGGCGGCCGGCGGCCCAACTCCTGAAGAACGCGGTCCAAGATCGCCGGCATTCGGGCGTCGACCGTGGGCGATAGACCGGTCCCAACCGCGACGGATGAAATTGAAGTGCCGAGCAGCGTACAGTGGACGGATTTGATCATTTCAAGAAGCCTGATTGCCTGGACGACAGAAAGGTGATGAGCGCGAGTCTTGTGCTCGTCAAGTCCGGAGCGAGACCCTTCAAATATCACGACGCTCCTAGTGGAGTTCGAATACCTTAATGGCAATTTCCTTGAAGCCCGCCTTATGGATCATCAAGTGATCGTGTACCGGCGTCAATCCTGTGAAGACGTAAATGCCCGCTCCCTTAGTTTTGGTCGTCACAGCAGTGCCGGTTTCGATTCGCGTCGCATTTACCCGAAATCTCCTTTATGGCGTTCCCGGCACCCGTAGCATACACCCGTTAATCTCCAACAGAACCCTCCCAACGCGCTTTTTTCTCTGCCGGGGGCTCGGCTGGCCCCGCGAGTCCCGAACCCCTGTAATGGTTACCTGTTCCCTCAGTTTTTTCAGGCACTGCCCCGTCACCGGACCTCGGAATCGATTTTCCAATTGCTCCAGCTCGGGCTATCCCGTAGGAACCGGCAGCCCCGCTATCCGCCCCAACATGCTGGCAAACAACCGCCGCGTCAGATGACTCTCCGCAAAGAGCAACCAGTAATACCGGGCATGTTTCACCAGCCGCCCGCCCGTCTTCACCAACCTCTACTGCAAGCTCGTAAGCGACCACTTGTCGATTCTCTTGGCAAAGGCCGCGTCGCCACGAAACGCCATCTCCTTCCTGACCTGACCGGGGTTTTTGGGACCAGGTGAAGTGAGAGAGAATTCACCTGAGGAGGAAGATCGGTCATGTCAATCAAGAGGTACAAGGCGGAGCAGATCGTGACGCTGCTTCGGCAGATTGAAGTGGAAATCGCGAACGAAAAGACGACACCACAAGCCTGCCCGGTGGGCTTATGGTTGGCTACTTCGATCTCGATCTGCCGCAGGATCGCGACGATCTGCTCGGGACTGTGCTTCTTCCTCGCCATGCTCTAGCTCCTTTCGTACCAGTTTCTCTAACTTTTGCCCTGGTACAAAATTCGCCGGTCACGTCACGCAGCCGCCATGTAATCCACGAACAGTGGCGAACCCCTCCTGATCGCTGTTCACTGCTCGCCGTTTCCTGGTCGCCGATGACCCCTTCCCATTGCCGCCCAGGCCACTCCCAACAAATTCGCGTCGCCTCCCAACCGGCTCACCGCCACCTTCACCTTTTTCCCAGCAATCGGCTGCGCCCGTTCCTTCATTCCCTTCCGCAGCGCGTCCAGAAACAAATCGCTCGCACCCGCCAATCCTCCCCCAATCACCACCATCTCCGGATCAAACAAGCTCACCAGGTTCGCCACGCCATATCCCAGCAGCCGCCCCGCTTCTAGATACACCTCGATCCCCACGATATCGCCGCGTCGCGCTGCCTCCGCCACTTGGTACGCGTTGATCGTCTCCGCCGGAATCTCTTCCAACAATCCACCTTTGCCTCGCGCTAACTCCTTTTTCGCGGCGCGCGCAATTGCCGGACCCGCCGCCAGCGATTCCAACTGGCCCACGCGCTGCACCTCCGGCCCATGTTCGTCCGTGACCACCATCCACCCCGCGCACCCGGATAATTCATGCGCGCCCCGCACCAATCTCCCCCCGCTCAAAATCCCCGCGCCAATCCCCGTTCCCAGCATCAACACGATCGCGTCGCTCTTCCCGCGTGCGGCCCCGCGCCATGCTTCCCCCAGCACCGCTGCGTTCCGGTCGCTCTCCACCACCACCGCCACTCCCAGCGCGCTCTTCAATCGCCGCGCCAGCGCCATTTTCTTCCATCCCGGCAAATTCGGCGCCCACACGCTTCCGTCCCGCCGCACCAGTCCCGGCACCGCCACTCCGGCCGCCGCAACTTTTCCTCGTAAACTTTTCCCGCCCACCAATTCCCGCGCCAATTCCACGATCTGCTTCACCGGTGCCAGCGCGGAACTCCTGTCCACATTCACGCTTTTCCGCGTCAACACTTTTCCATTGCGGTCCACCAGCGCCGCCGCCAGTTTCGTACCGCCCAAGTCCACCGCCAATACGCAGTTCGCCGCCATTCGATTTTTCACTTCCCTACGAACTCTCTTCAAGCTTCTCCCCCCGCAAAATCCTCCACGCCAAAACGCAAATCCCCGCCGCTCCCGCCAGCGGCACCACCATCCCGTACCGCACTCCCAGTCTTTCCGAAATTTGTCCCACTGCCCACGGAAAGGACATTCCACCCACGAGCGCAATCGCAAACAACAATCCAAAAACCGTCCCCGTCATCTTCCGGTAAGTGTCCCCGGCAATCGCCAACGCCGTCGGAAACACGCCCGCATACGACAAGCCAATCAATAACACCCCCACCACCAACATCCCTTCCATCCGGTTCGTCAACAAAATTGCCGCTCCCACAAGCGCGCCCAGTCCGCTCCCCAGCACCAGTTGCCGTTTCCCCACGAACTTCAGCAGCCGCGCCGCCAACAGCCTGCCCACCATCAGTGCCGCCCAATACCCCGCCAAGATCAACGTCGCCGTTCGCGCTCCCAGCCCGGTTTCTCCCACGTACGTTGACGTCCACCCGCCGATGCTCGCTTCGTTCCCCGACTGGCAGAACAACAAAAAGCCCAGCAGCAGCACGCCGGGATACCGCGCTACCTGTAACGCCTCGCGCCACGAAAAACTCTGCGCCGCGCTCGCCTCCGGAAATTGCATCGCCAAAAACAGCAGCGCGCACGCTCCCGCCAGCCCCGCGCAGATCAGTAGTTGCGGCGCAATCGGGAAATGTCCCGCGATCACCGCCGCCAGCAACGGGATGCACAGCGCGCCAATCCCGTAGAAAATTCCCAGCACGTTCAACATCGGCCCGCGCTTCTCGCCGTACAAATCAGACACCAGCGCGTTCGTCGACGTGTTCAGTCCTCCGCCACCCAATCCCAACAGCACCGCTGGTACCGCCGCTCCGCCAAACGAATGGGCGTACGCGAACCCGCCCATGCCCGCCGCCACCAGCGCCGCCGACGCCACCAGAATCACCTTGTTCCCAATCC
>PLIC01000033.1 GCA_003139995.1 Candidatus Acidiflorens stordalenmirensis
CGACTTTGTCATGGAATCAATTATGCTCAAAACCCCTCAATGAGCGTTATCGCGATGTTTCAACAGCTACGCTGGCGTCACCTCTGAACGCGCAGCGAGTGTGTTCCGTACGTGGTCCAAGATGTACTGTTCGTCTCGTTTGCCGAGCAGGCGACCAAGCTTCGGCAGGATAATGCCAAAAAGAACCATAGCAGGCGGAACGATAAGTCCGATCCACCTACCGTCGCCCATCTGATGCGTGCCTCTTACGATGTCAATCACGGTCATCACGAAGACCGGTGAGCCTAGGAGGATTACTCCGGCAAGCCAGATTCTCATGAACCATTTTGCCCAAGGCGGCGAATCGAAATGACCTTCTATTCGCGTTCCTCCCACTTCTGGCTCAAATCGTTCATAAAACCGTCCAGCGAAGTCGTTCCTGCTATACCTCCGCTTTTGTAAAATGAATGTGTTCCCATCGACCTTGCCTAGCACTGGACGATCGCCTTGGTAGCCCGACATCGAAAATAGGGTCCTGCGTTCTTCATCGATTGAAAGGCGTAGGACTTCCGGCACTGAGCTTGGGTCGAGAGCGGAATGCAGCACGTAGATGGTTCGGCGCATACTCAGCCAGTCTATCCGACTTGGGCATTCGGCATTTCCTAGTTGATGAAATCAGGCAATTTTACTCAGAACCCCCACAGGGGCAGAGTTGTGAGTGTAATCGCGATTTTTCGCCAACTACGGCGACGAGCAATAATCTCAGACATGGGAAGGAATCTCAGCTATTCGATAGGGCGCAGCTCGCCAGCCGCTTGTGGTCGGCAACTCTGGATTCACTGTAACATAACTCGACGTTGAAATTGCGGGGGCAAGATCTCTGCGGAAATCCGTTCCCTGTTGATGCGTAGCAGGGAGTGAAAGCTGGACGGCATTCTTAGTTCATCTGCGTGCTAAGGAGGTTACCGTGAAGTGCAGGTTCGCTTCTTTTTGGGGAGTGTTTCTCACCATTACCCTGCTGGCTGCCGCGTCTTTGGCCCAGTCCCCACAGGCGCTGCCGGGCTGTGAGCCGGCGCCCGAGGTTCGTAAGGCCCTCGATGAGAGGCTTAACCGCAAAGATCTCGACAAGATGAAATTCATCGATCAGGCAGCGCGCCACCGCGCTGTCTACGAGGAACTGATTGCGAAATATCCGCGGGAAGTTGAGCCCTACCGCCGGCTGATTCAAGACACGCGCTGGATGGAGGAACATCTGGACCCAAGCCAGTATCCGGCTCTGCAGGAAAGGTTCCGCAAGCAAGCGGCCCAAAATCCGGATGACCCTTTGGCCCTCTATGCGGCCGGCGTGGCATTGTTCGGGACGGACACCCCGGAAAGTCTCCGCCTGCTTGAGGCAGCCAAGGCCAAAGCTCCGCAGTTTCCCTGGCCGGCCCTCGCGCTCGCCGGGGAATATACGAGCGGCAAGAGAATGGACAAACAGAAGTCCTCTGAGAACCTGGCGGCCTTCTTCGCCGTGTGTCCCGACTCGACGAACGGACAGGCGCAGTGGTTTCTCGCCAAGGATGTAGGCTTGCAGCAAAAGGTGGCTGCCGCCTTACGTGCACGCCTGGCGAAGGAAAAAGACCCTGCGCGCTTGAAGGATTATGGGACGCTCTGGGGGCTTGAATTTCGCACGCACCCACCGCAGGAGCACGATGCGCTGCGCAAGCAGGTTGCTGCGGACCTTAAGCGGATTGAACGGCTCAACCCGAAGCCCGATTCTGAATGGCAGGCGTTTCTGATTAATGGTTACAAGCAAGCGGACGCTTCGTCCGAGACCATCACCGCGATGGAAGATCGCTTGTTGCGCGAGTATCCCCAGTCCGAGGAGGCCTCCTCTATAATCTGGAAACGTTGGGACAAGGCGAACAAGAGACCCGAAGACCAGAAAGATGCGGTCGCGTGGGCCAAGTACCATGAGGCGTACAAAGAGGTTCTAAAAGGCTGGATTCACGATTTCCCGGACGATTCCTATCTTGCGCACGAGGCGTGGTTTAACGCGATTTCCGACGAGGATTCGCTGAGTGAGAAAGACGGCATCGCCGCCATGGACGAATGGTTGCGATATAAAACCGTGTACGACGGGCCCAGCGCTTGGACCCAATTTAATGCTGCGGATTTTCTGCTGGAACATAAATGGCAGCCCAGCCGCGCGCTTGATCTGCTTGGGCAAGCCAAAACAATCTTCGACAGGGACCACGCGCTCCAACAAGCGAACGACAATCTCTCTGCCGGAGACAGGGATGATCTCAATGAAAGGCTGTTCGGCGAGGACCTGCGGGTAGCCGGTGCGATTCTGAAGGCGGCCCAACTGGTCGGGCGCCCTGATGCAGCTATGTCGATGAAGCAGTTTGTCGAGGGGCCGCCGCCCACCCAGGAAAAATGGCAGTCCCTTTACTGGTGGAATCGCGCCCGGCTGGCCGCGCTCGAAGGCCGCAAGGTGGACGCGCTGGCCTACTATCAATTGTCATTACACACCCGCTTGGAACCGGCGCAGTACTCGGAAGGAAAGTTCCGCGATGATCTTACCGACGAAGCCCAGGCGCTCTGGAAAGAGACTGGCGGTACGCCCGCCGCATGGGCCGTATGGAGCAAGCCGCTCGCCTCGAAAGGAACGGAGCTGGCCCAAGGACGATGGGAGAAGCCGAAAAAAACGCTTCCCGCATTCGAGCTGTCCGATTTGTCGGGCAAAACCTGGCGTTTGAAAGACCTTGAAGGCAAGGCGGTTCTGATCAACTTGTGGGCGACTTGGTGCGGCCCCTGCAATGCGGAACTGCCCAAGCTCCAGAAATTGTACGAACAGTTGAAGGACCGTTCCGATATTCAGCTCCTCACGTTTGACATTGACGAAGACCTTGGGCTGGTGGCGCCCTATCTAAAAGATAAGGCTTACACCTTCCCCGTTCTCCCAGCTTATTCGCTGGTGATCAACTTGTTCGATGGGTACAGTATTCCCCAAAACTGGGTCGTGGATCCGAAAGGCAATTGGCTGTGGACACAGATCGGTTATGGCGCGGAAGACAACTGGGCGCAAGTGATGACACAAAAGCTGGAGTCCGCGAAGACAAGCAACTGAGTCCGCCGTAGTGTCGAAAACAGGCATTAGCAGTGCGCCGTGAAAGGCA
>PLIC01000024.1 GCA_003139995.1 Candidatus Acidiflorens stordalenmirensis
CTCCTTCCGGCGCGAACAGCACGCGAACTGTGCTGGCAAGGATGCGCAGGTCCAGGCGCAGACTCCAGTTCTCGATATAGGTGAGATCAAGGTGCATGTTGAGTTCGAACGACGGACAGCCGCGCGCCGTAATCTGCCACAGACCCGTGATGCCGGGTTTCACGTCAAGGCGCCGGAACTGGTGAAGTTCGTAATGGTTGACCTCGTCGATGGGATGAGGCCGCGGTCCAACCAGGCTCATCTCCCCACGCAGCACGTTCCAGAGCTGGGGCAGTTCGTCAAGGCTGTAGCGGCGGAGGATACGGCCGATGCGGGTGATTCTGGGGTCGTCGTCAATTTTGAAGATGGGGCCTTGTCTCTGGTTGCGGCCGCGCAATTCTTCCTTGAGGTGTGCGGCGTTGGTCACCATGGAGCGAAACTTGTAGCAACAGAAGCGGCGGCCTTTGGCTCCGGTGCGTTCCGCGGAGTAGATGGCCGGACCGGGCGAGTCCAGCCGGATGAGCAGGGCCACGATCGCCATGAGAGGACCGGCCAACACCAGGCCCAACGTCGCGCCGGTGAGATCCAGCAAACGCTTCAGGAATAAGGTGGCGCTGGGTGATGGCTCGCGATGAAGAGTAATGACCGGCACTTCTCCGATGTGATCAATGCCTGAGTCTGGCCACGGACCCGGGGGCAGATCGGGCACAGCACGAATGTCCAGGTGGTTGCGGAACGCGGCCTCGGCAGCTTTTCGCGTCTGCGCGGTCTGACCGGGAAGAGCGAGGATGACCTCGTCAATGAACTCGGCGCGAGCGAGCCAGTCCAGGTCTTCGATTCGTCCCAATACCGCCGGAGAAAGAGGCAGGTCGTCATCCACGAAGCCGCAGACGGTCGCGCGCTGGAGAGGATCGTTGCGCAGTGCCCGAGCGATGGAGCGAGCAACCGGGCCCCCGCCAATAATGAGGATCTTGCGCGATTCCGTTTCGCGGCGCCGCCGCTTCCATTCCATCTGCCTCAAGCGGCGTAACAGCGCGAGGCCGGCCAGGCTGCTGGCAAATATTCTGGTGGCGGCCAGAGGACGCATTCCGTCCCACCGAGCGATGAAGACCAGCCCGATCGCAAACAGGGTTGACCTCGCCAGTGCTGGGACGATGCCGGCGGGAGACGGGTCCCCGGCGCGTTTGTAGATCCCTTCACAGAAGCCGAAGAGCGTCACCAGAACAGCAAAAATCGGCAGAGAAGCCCACGGCAGGCTCCAAGCGGGAGAGAGCAGCGATAACCCGCCGCACACCACCATGAGAACGATCAGGTCGGCTGCCACCAACTCACACAGCGTGAACCGATCAATGGCAGGTTGCGGTGGATGTTGCTGAGTTGGCGTTCGTGCCTGAGCGTGTCTCGTGGTGATTTCGTCGATCGCGCTAACTGGACGTGTGGGGGTGGCGTTGGCCGCCGGCGCGAACCTGGAAGGCGGTATTACAGAAGTCCCAGGAATCATGCGGGCGTACTGCGAGGGGCAATCTTTGGGTACGGTGTCCCATAGTCGGTTTGTGGTCAATTCGCTCATAGGATTCACAGATTCCGGTACAGGCCTTGCGGCACAGGGAAACGACGTTCCGCGAGGACGGTTCCGAGCAGAGGAACTTGCGCCTTGCTCAACTGGTCCTTGATTTGAACGGCGACGAGGCGTCTGGTTTTGTTGGCGGTCAGCACAAGCACCAGGCCGTCGCAGGCTTGGACAATGCTCGCGGTGAGCCAGGAGACTGGGGCGCACCACAGAATGGAAAAGTCGAACTCCGTCGTGAGTTCGCGGAGCCGCGATAAGTTCTGGCCGGTGATCCGCTGCCCGCAGGCATTCTGAAGCCAGGTCTGGCGAGGAACCATCCAGAGACGTGGTCCGATCGGCCAGGTCGTCGGCGCATGGTTGGGAGACGGAATTTGCAGTTGCGTTTCGAGAGGGACGGAGTCCGGGTGGGCGTCGATCAGTCCGACGTCGTACCTGTCCTCTTCGGCCAGGGTTTTGGCGACCTCCTGACATAATGTCGCATTCGCAGTCGACGCTTCGACCGAGGCGAATCCGACGTGCCGCACCGGCCTCGATTCATGCCGGAAGAAAAGTCGCTGAACCAGTGCATGGATCTGATCGTCGTGAACCGACGACGCCGGAGAAACTGCTTTGCGCTGAACTTGCTCGCTAATCGGAGTTACGCGCGGCTGCTCAGCGGGAGCTGGCATTTCGGCAAGATATTCACGGAGGGTGTTCACGGGACCACCACCTTGGGCCGGTCGATCCGGAAAATAGAAGGACGTAGAAGCGCGGGCTCAGGCGCCGGCAGCCAGGCCAGCACGGGAACCTCCAGCAGGCTGCAAGCTTCGTCGGGAGTGCGAATCGTCGGGTCAAAGTAATCCGTCGTAAACGCGATGCCGACGCTGAACGCGGTGGCCAGTCCGAAAGCGAGCAGGAAATAAAGGAACACGGAGTGCGCGGGGAGGGCTGGGGCTACGGGCGGTTCCACAATGGCCACATTGAGGATGCGATGCTCGTCGAGCGCATCGCCGATGCGCGCCTCCTCGCGTTTGCGAAGGTAGAGCAAATAGTTGTCTTCCTCGGCCTTGGCGGCGCGCATCAAATCCTGTTGATCCACCGAGTCGGATTGCATCTGCTGAGCAAACGCGCGCAGGGATGCGACCTGGGTGGACGCGTCGGATTGCCGCGCCCGCAAGCCGTCCCACTGCACCTGGGCCTTCTCCAGTTCCATGCGGGCCCACTCGTAGTTGGGATCTTTGTCGCTGGTTTCGTCGCGTAGGGGAGTGAGCGCTTCAGCGGCAATCGACGCGCGAGTTTCCGCAATTTCCCGTTCAACTTCTTGCACCAACCGGTAGGACGGCTCAAAGCGGCTGAGAAGCTCGGTGCGCTTGAGCTGGAGCTCCAGCAGGTGCGTTTTCATTTTTTCGAGAACCACCGGATTGTCGGCCCAGTGATTGAGGGTGACCGACCGAAGTGGAAATGACTTGAGCTGTTCGCCGAGCGACGCAATTCGGCGCTCGGTCTCGACACGATCCTGGTCGATCTGGCGGTACGCCGCGTCCGCTTCGCCTAACTTCTGCAGCGCGATGTCGCGCTCCAGCGCCGCCGACGCGACCCCCCGAGCACGGGTAAAGTGGACGACTTCGGCTTCGGACTGATGCAGTCTCCTTTCGGATTCCGCGGTTTGCTGGTCGAAGAACTTGATCTCCCCCGGGGGCCGCTGGAGATTTGCGTGCTTTTGCACGTAGAGGGTAGAAAGCGCTGAAAGTATGCGGGCGGCTCGTTCCGGACTGGTGTCCTTGTAGCTGACCTGGATAAGGTTCGACTTCTTTAGAGCTTCGACATCCAAACCGCGCGACAGCTTGCGCACGGCGTGTTCGATCGCGGCTCGGCGCTCGGAGTCCGGTGTGTCTGCTGGAACAAGTTCCGCCATTATCACAACTTGCTTCAGGAGATCTTCGTCGCGCAGGAGTTCGACTTCGGAATTGAGTTCTTCTTCAGTAATTTCGGGACGGGTGAAGTCCATGGCGCTGGCGGGCTGGGAAGAGACGACGGGGTCAAATCGGCCCCGGCGCAGCAGAACCTTGAAGTGCGATTCATAGCGCTCCGAAAAGACCAGGAAGAGCGTCGCCGCCAGCAATACGAACCCAAAAGAAGCAGCGACGAGCCGCGGACGCCGGAACAGCGTGGCCGCAAGCTCGCGCGGCGTGGGGGAGAGAGGGGTGTGCGAGTTTCCTTTCCATTCCGCGGACATGGATCGTACAGCAAAGCCGATCACACCCGGCGGGCTTTATGGGAACTCGCCAGATTTTGAAGACGCAATCAGTTAATGCTGCTGCTCCTTTCTGCTAAAACTGCAGTGGGTTCATGTACTAGCTCATGGCGCTGGTGGGAACATACTTGCGGATCTTTGAAACCCGGCTCTGTGGCACAAAGATAAAGTCCCCGGGCTGAAGGTGGAGATCCTCGTGAAGATCGCGAGAATCCAGCATCTTCTTTAGGTCAATCACGTGAGATTCGGCTACGTACGCCGAAATCCGGCGAAACACAACGACCTGCGAATGACGGGCCTGCTGCGTGAAGCCGCCGGCAATCGCCACGGCTTCATTTACCGTCAGATCCCCGCGCAGCTCATACTTCCCTGGCCGCGCCACCTCACCCGAAGCGAGGAAGTAAGGCCTGTCAAAATCTTTTAAGGTCACGGTGACCTCCGGCTCGTGCAGAAAGCCGCGGTAGGCGTAGGCAACCGCCTGCTGCATCTGGGGGACCGTGAGTCCCTCGGCTAACAGCGCGCCCGCGCCTCGCAGTGCCACGAAGCCATCGGGCTGCACGGTCAAAGTCTGATTAAAGTCGGGCGAGAAAGTGAAATTTACCTCCACGGTGTCCGACTTCGAAAGCCGATAAAGCGGATGGCGTTCCCCTCCGAATGCCGGATCTCCCATGCCACCCGCTTTTCCGGGCTGTGTGATCGCTCCGTGGGTGGAACCGTCCGCGCCGGACCGGTCCTGGCTCTGCGAGCTCTCCGCCGCCGCCAGTTTGACGGTTGGCGGAGCAGAGGATACAGGCGCCGAAGCAGGCGACGGTACAGTCTCCTGAGCGGAGGCGACCACGGCTAGCTGCGGGATGAGCATGCCCGCAGCTCCCAAAACGACGTGTCTAGCAAATACATTCATCTCCGGACTCTCACCGTTGCTCAGAACGGCGAACCAAGCAGCTCGGAAGTTTGAGCTGTTCAGTACAAATTAACGTTGCGTACCGAACACAACAAGACTTGGAAAGTACTGTCCACTGAGGTACCGGGCACGTTCCAGCGATCGGAAAGGCGATGAAATGAACAGCGGGGCCGCCAGGGGTGGGTTTCCGGCTTGCGGGCGCACGCCCGGTGGGAGAGTGCCACTGCGAAAGTTGTCCACAAGAGTAGCGCTGCGAAAGTGGACATGGGGCGCGGAATTCATCACTAACAGCGTGTGACGGAGCCTACATCCGGTCCGTGCGCTGTGGGGCATGATGGAAACGTGAACACCATGCGTTCCGCGAAACAGTCCACGGAAACCGAGCCGGTCGCACACCAAGTAGTGAAAGTCCTGGTCGCCGACTCGGGCCCCATTCAGTCTGAACTCCTGACGCGCGCCTTGCAAAGGCGGCGGGACTTTCAGGTTTCCGCCGTCGCTTTGGAGACGTCCGCTCTCTTCAACTTCATGCAGTCGAATCACGTCGACGTGGTCTTGATTGCGGGGAACCACCTGGCAGATTGCAGCCTGCTGCGCTGGTTGCGAGTTTCGTATCCGAAGGTCGCGCCGGTGCTGCTGGCCGAGAGCGATGACCGCGAACAGGTGGTGAATGCCTTGCGCGCGGGCGCGAAGGGAATTTTCCTTTTTACCCACACTCCTTTTCCCATGCTCTGCAAGTGCATTCATTGCGTTTTCCGGGGAGAGGTTTGGATCAACAGCCAGCAGATGAATTACGCGGTGGATGCTTTATCGGAGGTGCCCACTCTGCGTGTCTTCAACTCACATGGGGGGTCTTTGTTGACGCCTCGCGAGGAGCAGGTAGTCGCGCTCGTAGCCGACGGCTTGACCAACCGTGGAGTCGCCGCCGAACTGGGGCTCAGCGAACACACGATCAAGAAATATCTGCTGCGCATCTTCGATAAGGTGGGGATTTCGAGCCGGGTGGAACTGGTCCTCTACGCCATGTCGCACGGCGAGAATCGCCCGGCGGAATGGATGCCAAGCAACTCCTGAGCGCGGAAGGAAAGGCCGACGTACAATGGCAAAATACGGAAACGGGAGGAGATCGCTTGGTGACGAATTCCGGGCCCCAGTCCCAGTCCAAAGTCGCGCGCCGATGGACGGTGATCGCTTCAGGGCTGCTTCTTCTGGCGCTGGCGCTGGTCGTGATCTATACCGGGCCGAATGCTTTTCTCAGCCCCGTCGCTTTGGTCGTGGTGGCCGCGATCGGGCTGGCCGCGCTGCTGCTCCAGGTTTGGTTTCGCCGGGACCTTCCGAACATTCATTCTCCCCTCTGGCTTAACATCATCGGCATTCTCTGTGCCATGGTAGCGCTGTTCGCAGATTACCTCCGGATGACGCGCCGAATGCTGGATCTGGTGGCCTTTGCCGCCGTGGTCTGCTTCGGCATCAGCGGATCGCTCATCCTGCACGCGCTGCGACGCCGGCTGCGAACGCGGCAATCGACTGCGACCGAGTAGAAAAAAGACCAAGTCGCGGGGCTTTCAATTTTGTCCACTGCGTTTCCATTTACAATGCCCCTATGCGCATAACGCTATTTGGAGCATCGGGGTTGCTGGGCCACGATCTGGTTCCGGCGCTGAGCGGTGAGCAGCTCACCGCGTTTTCGGTCGAAGACGCGGACCTGCGAGACCACGCGCGCGTTCGCGGCATGGTCCGCGATTCCCGTCCCGAATGGATTCTCCTTTTAGCCGCCTACACCGACGTGGATGGCTGCGAGTCCAACCGCGACCTGGCCTTTGCGGTGAATTGCGAGGGCGCCGTCAACGTGGCGCAGGCTGCCCGCGAAGCTGGATCGCGATTGCTCTTCGTGAGCACGGACTACGTTTTCGATGGCAGTAAAACGTCGCCTTACCAAACCAGCGATGCCAGAAATCCGGCCAGCGTTTATGGCGAGAGCAAAGCCCGCGCCGAGAAGCGGCTGCTTGAGATCCTGCCCGAGGTCTGCATCGCGCGGACTTCGTGGCTGTTTGGCCACGGAGGCAAGTGTTTTCCGGCAACGATTCTGCGGCTGGCGTCCACCCGTCCTGAGGTTTCCGTCGTGAACGATCAGCGTGGCAGCCCGACATACACCTGCGATCTAGCATCCGCGCTGGTCAAACTTTGCCGTGCGTCAGCTCGCGGCATCGTGCACGTCACCAATTCCGGCAACTGCACGTGGTGCGAGTTTGCCACCGAAATCGTGCGCGCATCCGGGATGCCCGCCAAAGTCAAACCGGTCACTACAGCCGAATTCCCGCGCCCGGCGCGACGCCCCGCCTACTCCGTTCTGTCGCCCGACAGCCTGCACGCCTACAACATCCACATGCCGGAATGGCAGCACGCATTGCGGCGCTATCTCGCGAGCGCGCCCGCCGCTGCTGCTTCCGTAGTCCCGTAGCGCCGGCGCCTTCATCGATGCACTGCCTATAGCGCTGGTGCAGGAGCATTGCTCACTGCGAACCGAGGTGGCAGATCGAAGTGTCACCTTGCAAAGTGCAGTCACTGGGAGGACAATTCTCGGCGGAGGTAATCCCCATGAGTCCCAAGACTCCTACCCCAATCAGACCCAAACCACCCGATGCCGAAGTTGAAGAACGAATCCGCCAACGTGCGTATCGCCTGTATGAAGAACGTGGCCGCTTGGATGGAAACGCAATGGATGACTGGCTGACAGCCGAAGCAGAAGTGTTGGGTTCCAGACAAGCCAAAGCAGCCACGGCATAGTCCTAACCGGATTCTCGTGTTCTTTTCGCCGCCCGCCCAGCCCGGGCGTTTTCCTTTGCGCCGTGTCCGCGAAGAAAGAAAACGTTCTTGGCTCACTTCTCCGAGAAGCCGACCCACCGACAGCCTGTCCCAACAAAGTTCCTCTCAGACCCCTTTTAGATCCCAACCACTGTTCCGATGTCAGACGAACCATGTTGGTCTATCCCGCTCGCGGGCATACGGCGCTATGTTTAACGTAAGCGTTTGGCGCAGTCGTGTCAGCGCCTGTGAGCCCCGAGTCGCGTTTATGAATCGGGTGTTGTGAGGAGAGCGAGCTCGAGTCCCTTTCGAAGGCCGCTCCTGGAGACGCCTGATGGCACGTTATCTCTGTGTCCATTGTCACTTTTACCAGCCGCCGCGCGAAAATCCCTGGCTGGAGGCGGTCGAGCTGCAGGATAGCGCCTCTCCCTACCATGACTGGAACGAGCGCGTTGCCGCCGAGTGTTATCTGCCCAATGGCGCCGCGCGGATTCTCGACGAAGCGGGCCGGATCGCAAAGATCGTCAACAACTACTCCCGCATCAGCTTCAACTTTGGGCCGACGCTGCTGTCGTGGATGGAGCACAACGCGCCGCACGCCTATGAGCGGGTGCTGGAGGCCGACCGCCAGAGCCAGCAATCGTTCTCGGGTCATGGAGCCGCATTAGCTCAGGCGTACAACCACATGATCCTCCCGCTGGCAAACTCGCGCGATAGGGCCACGCAGATCGTCTGGGGCATGCGCGATTTCCAGCACCGTTTCCGACGAGACCCGGAGGGCATGTGGCTGCCGGAAACGGCAGTGGATCTGGAGACACTCGAACTCCTCAGTTCGGTCGGCCTCAAGTTCACCATTCTGGCCCAGCACCAGGCCCGCCGGATGCGCCACCAGCCCTGGGAGCAATGGCTCCACCTCGAGGGTGCTGGCATCGATCCCACGCGCGCCTACGCCTGCCACCTTCCGTCCGGCCGCAGCATCGGTTTGTTTTTTTACGACGGCCCCATCTCGCACGCGGTCGCGTTCGAAAAATTGCTCTTCAACGGACAGAACTTTGCCAACCGCCTGCTCAGCGGCTTCAATGACAACCGCCCTTGGGCGCAATTGGTCCACATCGCTACCGACGGCGAGACCTATGGTCATCATCATGCCCACGGCGACATGGCACTTGCCTATGCGCTCGACTACATTGAGCGCAACCAACTGGCAACTATCACCAACTACGGTGAATACCTGGCCAAGCACCCGCCATCTCATGAAGTGGAAATCATCGAGAAGAGCTCGTGGAGTTGCATGCATGGGGTGGAGCGCTGGAAGAACGATTGCGGCTGCAACTCCGGCGGATGCGGCTCCTGGCGCCAGCATTGGCGGCGGCCTCTGCGGGAGGCAATGGACTGGCTGCGCGACGATCTCGCCAAGTTTTATGAACTCAGCGCGCAGGAACTTCTGCGGGATGCCTGGGCCGCGCGCAACGATTACATCGACGTCGTGCTGGATCGCTCGCCCAGCAATGTGGACGCATTTCTTGCCCGCCACGCCGTGCGGGACCTTTCCCTCGAACAACAAGTGCGCACTTTAAGACTGCTCGAAGCGCAGCGCCATCTCATGCTGATGTACACCAGTTGCGGCTGGTTCTTCGACGAACTGACCGGGCCGGAGACGGTGCACGTCCTCCAGTACGCCGGCCGCGCCGTGCAACTTAGCGAGCAGCTCTGCGGCGAAAACCGGGAGGAGGAATTCTTGCACCGCCTGGAAGCGGCTTGGAGCAATATCCCCGATTACGGGAACGGACGCCACGTTTACGAGCGCTTCGTCCGGCCCGCTATGTTGGACCTGTGGGGGGTGGGCGCGCATTATGCCATCAGCTCGCTGTTCAACGGCTATCGGGGCTGGAACTCGATTTACAGCTACTCTGTGGACTTGCACGAAGCGCGCGAATTGGAGTCCGGTAAAGCAAAACTTGCTCTCGGCCGCGCCCGCATTGTCTCGAACATCACACACGCGCGCTTGACCGTCGGCTTCGCCGTGCTACATTTCGGCGATCACAACCTGAGCGCCGGGGTTCGCCCCTTCCAGAGCAAGAATGCGTTCCGCGTGCTGGTTGAAGAAGCGAGCCAGGCCTTTTCCAGTGCTGACTTGCCGGAGTGCCTACGGGTGATCGATCGCCATTTTCGGGGCGCGACCTACTCGCTGAAGTCCCTGTTCCGCGATGAGCAACGGCGCATTCTCAGTCAAATCGTCCACTCCACCACGGACGAGGCCGAGGCCATGTACCGCCAGGTATACGAACACCACGCCCCATTCATGCGCTTCTTGTCCGAACTTCACATGCCTCCGCCGCCCATCCTGCGCACCACCGCCGAGTTCGTGTTGGGCAACGCGCTGCAGCGGGCGTTGATGGACCAGGAATTGGACCTGGATCGTATCAGGATGCTACTCGATGCCGCCCGGCACGATGGCATCAATCTGGACATATCCTGTCTGGAGTCGGCTCTGCGCCAACGGTTGAACGCGGAGGTGGAGCAGTGGGCGCGGAAACCCGGTGATACTGAGGCGCTGGAGATGGTGGAGGCTCTGGTTTCGCTGAGCCGCGTCCCGCCCCTCGAAGTGGACCTTTGGAAGCCGCAGAACGTTTACTACCAGCTGGTCGAAGCGCTTTCCGGAGCCAACCAGACGCGCATGAGCGGCGCGTGGTTTGACCACTTCCGCGGCTTGGGAAAATGGCTGGGCGTGGCCGTTCCTCAACAGTCCCCGGAATTACCCTGCAGGCCGCAAGACCAAATCGCGTGACCGCATTCTCCAGTTCTTTGCGGGACTACGCGGAAGTTTGTCGGTGACCTTCGAAGAAGGAACCTGCGCCGTCTGGTTGCACGACGTGCTCAACCCTGCACTTATACCGTTGTCATCCTCGCCTCCCGGGATTGTGCCTGGATCACGGCAACCCGGAAACTGATCCACTGCCCGATAGCGACTGCGCTGTCCAATCGCCGCCGCCGTGGTTTATCCTTGCCTGTTTTCGAGGATCAACCGTGAATAAGCGACCCTGTTGGATTCCGCTCGCCTGGCTCTGTGTTTTGCTTTTTCCTTTCGCGCTTTCCGCCCAGCCGTATGACCCGGCGATGTACAAGGAACTTCACTGGCGCATGATCGGCCCGTTTCGCGGCGGCCGCACCGTGGCGATTTCCGGTGTTCCGGGCCAGCCGAATGTCTTCTACATGGCGCCGAACAACGGCGGGGTTTGGAAGACGACGGATTCCGGCCGCACCTGGAATCCGATCTTCGATGGTCAGCCCAAGGATGACCACCCCTCCGGTTCGATTGGAGCGCTGGCGGTCGCACCGTCGAATCCGAATACGATCTATGTCGGTAGTGGTGAAGGCCTGCGTCGTCCCGATCTTTCTGTAGGCGACGGTATCTACAAGTCCAACGACGCGGGCCTCACCTGGCAGCATCTGGGTCAACGGGATGGCGCGCTGCGCGACGCACAGCAGATTGGATCGATCCTGGTCGATCCCAAGGATGCGAACCGCGTGTTTGTCGCCGCCCTTGGGCATCCTTATGGCCCGAATTCCGAGCGCGGCGTTTACCGCTCGCTCGACGGTGGCCAGACGTGGCAAAAGATTCTTTATAAAGATGAAAACGTAGGTGCGATTGATCTGGCGTTCGATCCGCGAAACTCGCAGATCATCTTTGCCGACATGTGGGCCTCGCGCCGTCCGCCGTGGACGAACATGGACGAATATAACGGCCCGGGGAGCGGTCTCTACAAATCGACCGACGGCGGCGACCACTGGCGGCAAATCACAAAGGGACTGCCGAGTGAGGCCGAGAAGCTGGGCCGCATCGGCTTCGCCGTTTCACCGAGCGACCCCGATCGCATGTACGCCTTGGTAGACGCGCAGAAGAACGTCGGCGTTTATCGCTCCGACGATGCTGGCGAAAGCTGGCAGCTCGTGAATACCGAGGAGCGCGTCTCGGGACGCGGCTCCGATTTCGCCTGCGTCCGCGTCGATCCGCGAAATAAAGATGTTATTTATGTCGCCAACACTACGACCTACCGCTCCGATGACGCGGGCAAGAATTTCACCGCCATCAAAGGCGCGCCTGGCGGCGACGACTACCACACCATCTGGATCAATCCCGAAAATCCAGACATCATCGCGCTTGGCGTCGATCAGGGCGCGACCATCAGCGTGAATGGTGGCCAGACCTGGAGTTCCTGGTACAACCAGCCCACCGCGCAGTTCTATCACGTCATCACCGACAACGAGTTTCCTTACTGGGTCTATGGCGGCCAGCAGGAGAGCGGATCGATCGGCACCAGCAGCCGCAGCGACTTCGGCGAAATCACTTTTCGCGACTGGACCACGGTCGGCGTCGAAGAATACGGCTACGTCGCGCCCGATCCGCTGCATCCCAATCTAATCTACGGCGGCAAGGTCACGGTGTTCGACCGCAATACCGGCCAGACGCGCGATGTTTCGCCGGTGGTTCTGCGCACCGGGCAGTATCGTTTCAATCGCACCGCGCCGTTGATCTTCTCGGCCGCCGATCCGCACGTGCTGTATCTCGGATCGAATGTGCTGTTTGCCACGCGCGACGGCGACAACAGTTGGCAGATCATCAGCCCCGACCTGACGCGCGAAGATCCCGGCTCTCCCGCGACGCTCGGGCCGTTTGTCGAGGCCGATCCCGCGAAGGGCAAGCATCGCGGCGTGATCTATTCGATTGCTCCGTCGCCGATTGACGCCAACCTGATCTGGGCCGGAACCGACGATGGCCTGATTCACGTGACCCGCGACGGCGGCAAGAACTGGCAGAACGTGACGCCTCCCGAATTGACGCCCTGGAGCAAGCTCGCTCAAATGGACGCCTCGCACTTCGACACTGCGACCGCGTACGCCGCGGTGAATCGCTTCCGGCTCGACGATCTGCATCCTTATATCTACCGCACGCACGATGGCGGAAAGTCGTGGCAGAAAATCGTAGGCGGCCTGCCCGATAACGAGCCCGTCAACACCGTGCGCGAAGATCAGGAACGCAAGGGATTGCTTTTTGCCGGTACCGAACGCAGCGTGTATGTCTCGTGGGACGACGGCGACCATTGGCAGTCGCTGCAGATGAATCTGCCGCCGACTT
Organism: Candidatus Acidiflorens stordalenmirensis; assembly: GCA_003139995.1. Classification (GTDB taxonomy): domain Bacteria; phylum Acidobacteriota; class Terriglobia; order Terriglobales; family Acidobacteriaceae; genus Acidiflorens; species Acidiflorens stordalenmirensis. The sequence goes on from PLIC01000024.1 coordinate 12,623, forward strand.
CGATCCGCGATCTCGTCGTGCATCATGACGACGTTGTCGTCGGCACTCACGGCCGGTCGTTCTGGATCTTGGATAACATCACGCCGCTGCGGCAGTTCAGCCCGGAAGTTGCAAACGCGGCTGCGTATCTCTTCGCTCCGCAGTTGACCTATCGCGTGCGCCGCAACAACAACACCGACACGCCGTTGCCGCCCGAAGAGCCTGCAGGACAGAATCCTCCCGATGGCGCGATGATCGACTACTGGCTGAAAAATGCCCCATCCGGACCCGTTACTCTCGAAATCACCGACACATCGTCCGGCCAGGTTGTGCGGCGGTTCTCGAGCGACGACAAGCCCGAGCCGGTCAATGCCAAAGAACTGGATGTCCCGACCTACTGGGTGCGTCCAGCACGAACCCTGTCGGCCGCGCCCGGAATGCATCGCTTCCTTTGGGATCTGGCCTATCCTGAGCCCGACGTGCTCGAACATTTTTACCCGATCTCGGCCATTTATCACGACACGCCGCGCGGGCCGCTCGGCGCCACCGTGCTCCCCGGAAAATACGCAGTCTTGCTGGAAGTCGTATTGCCCTCAGGTGCCATAAAGGTCGCCGTGAGCTATGTGCAGCCGCTCGAAATACGGATGGACCCGCGCGTGAAGACTTCGCAGGAAGATCTGCGTCGGCAATTCGAACTCGACCGGAAGATTGCCGACGCTCTTCACAAAGACTACGAAGCCCTGCAACAGGTGCGCAGCCTGCGATCGCAGTTGAAAGCGCTCGAAGGCAACGGGACTAATACAAGCCAAGCCGCGAAAAATGCCGCGAAGAATAAAAAGCTCGCAGCCATCGCCGCAGTCATAGCAAAGACGGCGGATGAGCTGGAGGAGAAAGCCGCGCCCATCGAGGGCGAAGAAGGCGACTACGCCACGCGCTACTTGAGCACGCCCGAAGGCCGCAGCCTGGCTCGTCTGAACGGCGGCCTCAACGCGCTCGTCAGCGCTCTCGATAGCGCCGACGCCGCGCCGACGACACAGCAAATCGCGGTGTTCGGGGAATTAACGAAGGCGCTGGAAGAGCAGTTGTCGGCGTGGTCTCAGCTCAAGGCAAAAGATATTCCGGAGCTGAATGACAAACTAAAGAAAGCGGGATTGCCGCCGATCGATCTGCAAAAACCCGTTCTGGGCGCGACAGACGCGGCCCAGACCACTACGCAGGACAAGGATAGGGACGTGGAATAGATTGTGCGGTTTGTGTGGCGCGGGCGCGGCCGCCCGCGTGCGCCGGAGCTAAGTACCGTAGCTTATCTCCCATTGCCTCTCTCTATGTTTACTTGGAAGGTACGGCACCCCCCCTCCCCCTCGGTCTAATGGAATCAGGGGGTTAGATGGCTTTTTTCATTTGGTCTTTGAAAAGAAAAGACTTAATGGAAAGTATTCCGGAATAAGGACTTAGGGGAGAAATGCTCTATTTTCGTCCCGATTCGGGAGGGTGATGCCTGCTCAGCGGATCGATTTACATTGTCAAAGAGCTGAAAATGGTTGGGGCGGCTTCGCAGACCGTCTCTGGAGACGGACACAGCTCTGCACCGCCCTAATCAGAGAAGATTGTCTCACTGGTCGGGCTGGGAGTCTGTGATGCCATACACAGGCTGGTTGTGATGAAAAAGGTCAGGGCTTAGATCGCGGAAGTGAAGACGCCCGCGGCATCCCACGTCTCGAAGACCGCGAGACGTGGGGCACCCGGCTTTCGTGACAGCATACCTCGACCGTTCCCATTCGGCATTCAAGAAAACCATTCCGGAGCTGGCATGGAATTCCTTCGTGTGGTTTGCCGCCGAGCCGGAACATCTGATAATTCTTCATCGCGGGAAGGAGACAACGGTAGAAAGCCTTGCGCAGTGGCTCTAGACAAGTCATTCGAAGTTACGCCGGAAATTCGCGCAGCACAAACTCCATCGCGGCTTCGCGCGATGTTAGTCGGCCCTCCAGTTGGGCGTCTTCGATTGCGGTTAGGATTTCTTTGAAGCGTGGACCGGGTTCGTAGCCTGCTTCAATCAAATCTTGGCCAGTAATCAGCGGAGTGGGTCGAATCGCTTCGGGCGGCAATGAACGCAACTGCTCGCGTGAGTACTCGTACGAGTCGAGTTGGCCGTGGCTGGAAAGACAGTCGATGCGGTGCAACTCCAGATGCTCGTCAAAGGCCGGCAGGCGAAGAAACTTCTTCAGCGTGGATTGCTTCATGCGCTGCACGTCGGCGAAGCGCATGTGATTCGCGACCAGCGCCAGAATCCGATTGGTCTCGTAGTTGGAGAAGCGCAGGCGGCGGCAGATTTCGGCAGCCATCTTCACGCCGACTTCTACGTGGCCATCGAAGCGGATGCGGTCGGGCGCGACGCGGAAGGTCGGCGGCTTGCCCACATCGTGCAGCAGCGCGCCCCAGGCGAGCGTTTTCGATCCGCCGGCCTGCAACTTATCGAGCAGAAGCAGCGTGTGCACGAACACGTCGCCTTCGGGATGGAATTGTGGCGGCTGCTCCACTCCCTTCATGGCGGCGATTTCGGGCAGCACTTCTGGCAAGAGGCCGGTCGTATCGAGTAACTCGAAAGCTCGGCGGGCGCGGCCTTCGGTGAGCATCTTCGTCAGTTCTTCACGCACGCGCTCGCAGGAAACCTGGCGAATTTGAGGCGCTAACTTTTGTATCGCCTCCATTGTCGCCGGATCGATTTTGTAATCGAAGCGCGCCGCAAAACGCACGGCGCGGAGCATGCGCAGTTTGTCTTCCGCAAAACGGCGTTCGGGATCGCCGATGGCGCGCACGATTCCGGCCTTCAGATCGTCGCGTCCGCCGACAAAATCCAAAACCTCGTTGGTTGCCGGATCGAGCATCATGCCGTTGATGGTGAAGTCGCGGCGCTCGACGTCTTCGCGCGGATCTTTGCTGAAGCGAACCTTGTCGGGATGACGGCCATCGGAGTAGCCCACATCGGAGCGAAAAGTCGCGACTTCGACGACGTGACGGGCGAGGAAAGGTGTGGTGACGGGGCTTTGCCCCGTCCCGGCGGAGCGGAGCTCCGCCACCACACAACTCTGTCCATTGGAGACTGTCTCGGGCACGAGCACGACTCCGAATTGCTCGCCGACGGCGAACGTCTGCGGGAAGATTTGCATGACCTGTTGCGGAGTCGCGTCGGTCGAAACGTCATAGTCGGCGGCCTCGCGGCCCAGCAGCAGGTCGCGGACGCATCCGCCGGCGAAGTAGGCCTGGTGTCCGCGTTCGCGAAGGGCGCGAACGATTTCGGCGGCGTGTTGTTTAGCGCTAGACATCGGCGGTCAGTCAGCGGTCGCGTAAACTATAACTGGTCTCACAAACAGTTTTCCGGGACGCGAGATCCGGCCCTCAGGGGCTAAAGCCCCGATTTAAGTGGCTCGAAACGGCGCGGCTGAAGCCGCGCCCCTTCAAAGAATTATGAAGCATGCTGCAGAAAGTAAACAGCTAAGAGCCATGAGCCACGAGCTAATTATGCCTGACGCGCACATACTCGGCATTGAGAGTTCCTGCGATGAGACGGGCGCGGCCGTGGTGCGGTCGGGGGAGCAGGTTTTGTCGAACGTGGTGGCCTCGCAGATGGCCACGCACCAGCCTTATGGCGGAGTGGTTCCGGAACT
>PLIC01000295.1 GCA_003139995.1 Candidatus Acidiflorens stordalenmirensis
AGGAACTGCAGCAATTGATGAAGGCGGGATCGGATCAGTCGATGCGGGCAAAGATCCAAGACATCGTTCCTGAGTACAACCGTGAAACGACCGTCGAGCTGAGCAGTGCCACCCAGAGGGCGCTTGCCGGGCTGCCCGTTGAAACCATGGCTCTGTCTCGGACCGCCGCTGCGAATGACTGAAAGCGGAAGCCGGCGGTGATGCGCAAGTTTCTGTCTGCAAACCATGCGGCCTGATAGGGGCGGGACAAAAAACTGCCAGATTGGCAGTCTCAACGAATTCGTATGATGAGGTGTGTAATTCATTATGGCAATCGCACTTGCACTTTTGGTATCCGCCGATCCAGTCGCAATCGAGCAGTTCAACCGCGCCCTGCAAGAATTGTCTATTTCGCCCGATGTCTGTCAGGAGGTGCCAGCGTCGATTCGCCTATTGAACTGCCGAAAGTTCGATGCTGTCATCGTTGATCTCCAGCTAGGAGAACAGTCCGGACGCGTTCTTGACGAAGTGCGTCGCTCCCCATCAAACCGGACGGCGGTGACGTTCGCCATCAGCGGCAGTGATGCCGAAGCTACGGCAGTCTTCCGGAAGAAGGCGGCTTTTGTCTTCGAAAGGCCTCTTTCTACGGAGTCAATCCGCAGCACGCTCAAGCCTGCTTTTGGACTGATCCTGAGAGAACGGCGGCGCTATTTCCGTTATCCGGTCTCTATCCCCGTTACCATCCTGAGACAAAGTATGCCGGAGATTTGTTGCTACAGCGTGAACATCAGCGAACAGGGCATGGCTATGAGTACGTCCGTTCCGCTCACCGCAGGAGATGACGTGCGGGTCCAGTTCACTCTACCGGGTCACAAAGTACCATTCCTGGCAAAATCGACAATCTGCTGGTGCAAAACGGGCCATCTCGGCGTGCGCTTTGTGTCTCTTTCACCGAAGCACCAATACGAGCTCCAGGATTGGCTATCAGAAAAGCTGGAAGAAACGCTTCCGGGATTCGTTACCGGAAAATTCCAGAAGGCGGACGGCCGCTCCATACCAACCCGGGTATAAAGGAGCAGGTCAAGACGCGTAGGTGCACCGAGGCTGCACATTTCCTAGCACTGATTGCGGGCCTGCCACGAGAGCGTACGTCATGTTTGCACCGATTCGTTTCCGTTTCCGTACCACGCCTGCCGTAATGATGGGTTCGTTCATTCCGGTGGTTGCCACTTCTTCCGACCGAGCGCTGACCTCGACCCACATTCGGTGGATCTTCCGCCTGCCGGAAGGTACGCTGATCAAGCAAGCGCTGCGCCCATCACCGGACCAGCCTGGGCCGAGTCCGCACCACGCACGAAGGATTTCCATGACCTTGGGCAAACCCTGCCTGGGTCCTCTGTCTAGCAATCTGCCCATGCCGTCTTTGCGCTAGCGCAAGAACTGCCGATATTGGTCTTCTCAAAGCGGGGAAAAGCCCAAAGGGCTTCCAGCGTAACGAAAGTGTCCGATCCAGGCGAGATCTGAGTCGGTCACGCCGCTTTCGGGGATTGACGCGATCCAGAAGATAACTGCGGATCAATGCGATTCGACGGAGCCGCTTCAGCCTGAGCCTCGCGGCTCGACCGCTCCTCCCATTGGTCAATCCTCTTTTGCACTTCGTGCAAGAGAACCAGTTTTCTTGTGGGATCGCGTTCCGCAAAAGCGGCGCGGTACAGCTCTCCGAAATCTCTGAAGTTGTCCTGCTCCATGTTTGCTCCCGGATTCTGCCTCCCCGTCCGCAGGGGTAGCGCAGGAAAATGGGGGAGGGGTTTACGAGTCAAGTTCGGCAGCCTGGCTGAAAGCTCCCCGGGTTCAGTGTCTAACAATCTGCAGAACGCGTCTTTGCGCTCGCGCAAAGATCCCGGCTTGGATAGGACCGATTTTGCCGGGAGAGCAGCAAGACGAAGAGACGTGGTTGTCGGCCACGCAAGCAGAGGAGCGCCTCCGCCATCGAAGGTGCGTACCAGATGCTTGACGATACCCGCCGCCACTTACATGACGGGTCCGTCGGGGATTTCGTCGGTTTGCTGGGTACTGGTTCAGTTTGACGTTAGGAACTGAGGTAGTGGGCTGTTTTGAAATTCTCTAATACCCTGCTGGATCGGGGGCGTCTGGTCGGTCGATGTTGTCCAGTATGTGTGCTACTATCCGCTTCCATTCATCGTTGGAGAATTTGCCAAATCTTTTTTCTAGGGCCGACTTCAGAATCGGCTGAATGTGGCTGAGTATGATTCGCCCGTCTTTATTGAGGCCATTCTCTTTGGTCGCGGAAATTATTATATCTGTCGAATGCTTCAGAGACAGGTCGTGGGACATGGGCGCAACCAAGATAGACTCCTCGAATCTGGAGTCGCACAATTCTTGATTGGACAGGACCGTAACCGTTCTAAATTCTTCTGGCTTACGTGTCTGATTTGCATCTTCTACGGGAAAGTCTATCGCCGCATTTCGAATCCGGTAAATGCCGCCGTTTTCGATTTGTACGCGAAAGATTCCGATTTTGTGAAGTGCATCGCCGAGATTCATCTACCTCTTCAGCAAGAGGCCGTTCGCTTGTGTTCTCTCCGGGCGGAGAGACTCTTTGATCTTGCGGCCCTCTTCCTTAAGGGCTTTGGAATCGCCGTAGGACGAACGATCAACAGAAGAACTCATCGCACGATATTTGGAGAGCTTGCTCTGTTGCGGTTTCCCTACCGCTGGAGTCATCGTTGCCATGTGAGCTCGCGCCTTTCTTAAGGTGGCCACCATTCTACCCTAGATGTCAAATCGATGGGTTATTACACCCGTCACTTGGCCATCAGGTTGGTTTGGATGCACGCGGAAGGCCAAATGATGGCCTTTATTTATGCGGTTTTGCTCAGTGGTACATCTAAAAGAGTTACCAAATCTTGCACGGTCCATACACGATTTGCAATGTCCGCCTCCATCGCGGGAGTGACGCGCAATGTCTGATGTATACGGCAGAAGTTGTAATATGCGTAAAACATCGCTACGGCGTACCGGTGATTATCGAGTTTCTTGCTATGTGCATTCGTCAGTCGCGTGAATCGCCGCATCGACATGCGCATAGTGAGATTCTGGCGCTCGACGTAACTAGTGCTCACGTGCTTAGGGTCGGGATTGCCGCTCACTACCTTCATGTCGCAACCAATGCACTTTGCAGGGGAATATCGTGTCTCGTTCTCTGCAACAGCCCCATAGATTTTTTGGAGCATGGCATAGTCACAATCCATGCCAAACGCGCCCTCCACAGCGTCCAGATAAGCTCGGCGTCCATCTGTCGTAACCTGTACGCGACCTCGGATGCGCCATGCGCAGTCTTGCATGAATTCATAGGCCCATCCGCCATCACGACCGCCTACAAGATACGATACACACTGGCAGGCGGAGCCGCAAGCGCAGCTTGTCCCCCACCTGCATGGGCTGCGCCGAATTCAGGCAGATGCCGGTCTCGCTGACGTTCAGCGAGTTTACCGTAAATGCCGGACTGCCCCCACGGCTCACAGACACGGCAATTTGCAGCGGACAACGGAAGTCGTGCCGTCTTTCCCGGACCATCAGCGGGTAGGAAGCCTTGAGCACGCGAAGCACCACTCCCGGAAGCACTACGCCCAGTTGCACAAGGTCTATCGCTCTCCGATGGAAAACGAGACGCGTACTCTCCGGCAAAGTGCATCGGTTGTGACATGAAAGCCGCAAGTGGGAACCCTGATTTCAGGCACGTTTCTACGTCTTTCGTTGAACGCCAGAATTGGACAGTTCGCACAACGATGCGCCGCTACACACGCCTGTCAAATGGCTTCTCGCGCAAACTGGAGAATCATGCGGCTGCCACAGCCCTCAACTATTTTGCCTACAACTTCATCAAGATTCATCGTACACTTCGCATGAGTCCGGCGATGGCTGCTGGCGTTGTGGATCGGCTTTGGGATGTGAATGACCTTATAGACCTCTGGGAAGCCTACGAACAGCGGAGGGCGGAAAGAGCGGCGTAATTAGGTAGACCAAAGGAACTCGTCATGCTTTCACGGGGAGATGTAGCGATTATTAAGGCAGAGGTTGACAGGCTGGAAAAAGTCCGCAAGGAATGCACCGACAGTGGCATCCAAGAACGGATCGACGTTTGGATCGAGGAACAGAAACGGAAGTTGGTTGCTGGTAAAAATTCAAAGCAGCCCACTACCTGATTTCCCATCTGCTTGCTTTTCGCTCTCTCGGTACAGAAGAGCAAGCACTTTATCTGCTACCGTGAAACGGGACGGTTTGAGCAACTTCGCGCCAGGAGAACGGCCAGGTTTGGACACCCGTCCAGGATTCCAGACTCTCGCACCGCAAGACGGCGTACGTTTCAGAGGCACAGGCCTGTGACCGACGTCACCGCAACGGCAGCAACAACGCGTGACTATCTTCAGTGTCACAGGAACTTGTCCCTGGACCGAGACCAGAATGAGTGCTGTTGATCACAATCTCGTACCTACGAAAACACCACTCCGGCTCTTGATCGTGGATGATAGTCCGGGCGATGCCGAGTTGATGGCCGCCGAACTGATACGGAACCACTTCGAGCTGGCATGGACGCGTGTGGATAACGAGTCCGATTACATGCAGCAGATCGAGCAGCACCCACCGGAATTGATCCTGGCAGACTACACTCTGCCTCAGTTCAGCGCGACCCGAGCGCTGGAACTGCTTCAGGACTGTGGCCTCTCCATCCCCTTTGTGGTGGTTTCCGGCACGATCGGCGAGCAGGCAGCGGTAACCATGATCAAACAAGGCGCCTGCGACTATGTGCTCAAGGATCATCTGGACCGCTTGGCAGTCGTCACGGCGCGGGCTTTGCAGGGCATTCGAAAAATTGCCTACTTCTCCATGGAAATCGCACTGGAATCTGCCATTCCCACCTATAGCGGGGGGTTGGGGGTACTGGCGGGCGATACGATTCGTTCGGCTGCGGATCTTCAGGTTCCCATCGTCGCGGTTTCCTTGCTCCATCGCACGGGATATTTCAAACAGCAACTGGACAACACCGGATGGCAGACCGAGGAACCGGTCGAGTGGGAGGTTGAGCGCTTCCTCCAAGAGATGCTACCCCGCGTCTCGGTCAATGTCGAAGGCCGCATCGTGGATCTCCGCGCCTGGAAATACGACATTCGCGGGGCAGGGGGCTACGTGGTTCCCGTGTATTTACTGGACTCTGACGTTCCCGAAAACGGGGCATGGGATCGCGGGTTAACGCGCGCGCTGTATGGCGGCGACTCCTATTACCGCCTTTGCCAGGAGATCGTACTTGGCATCGGCGGGTTGAGGATGCTTCGTGCACTGGGCCATGATGCGATCGAACGCTTCCACATGAATGAAGGCCACGCGAGCTTGCTGACTCTGGCGCTGCTGCAGGAGGAAGCGCAAAAAGCGGGGCGGCCCCGTATTGAACTCAGCGATCTGGCCGCCGTCCGACAGCGATGCATCTTCACAACCCATACACCCGTACCCGCCGGCCACGATCAATTTTCACTTCGACTGCTGAGCCGTACTCTCGGACTGCGCGAGGATCTTTCTGACATCTTTTGCCCGGATGTGGCCTTTCGAGTATTCGGGCAGCGGCACACGAGTGCCCACCCTGCTTCCTTCCCGGATGCGAACTCTGTCCTCAACATGACTCACTTGGCCTTGAATACCAGCCGCTACATTAACGGTGTAGCCAAAAGACATGGTGAAATCTCGCGGCTGATGTTCGCGGGATACCAGATCGATGCCATCACCAATGGCGTGCATGTGGCAACCTGGGCATCGAAACCTTTTCAGGAACTCTACGACCGCCACATCCCCGACTGGCGACAGGACAACTTCAGTTTGCGATACGCGGAGAGCATTCCGAAAGACGAAGTGTGGAAGGCGCATGGCGAAGCAAAAGGACAGTTGCTCGACTGGGTGCACACCCAGACGGGACTGAGCCTGGATCGGGACGTCTTCACCATTGGATTTGCCCGGCGCTTCACCGCCTATAAAAGACCCGACCTCATCTTCAGCGACGTCGAACGCTTAAAGAGAATCTGCAGAGACGTCGGCCGCCTGCAAATCATCTGCGCCGGGAAAGCGCACCCTTGCGATTATGACGGCAAATTGCTCATCCAGCGAGTCTGCCGCATCCAGGAAGCGCTTAAGGGGGATCTAAACATCGCTTACCTGGTGAATTACGACCTCGAAATCGCCAGACTGCTCACCTCCGGCGTGGATGTGTGGCTCAACACTCCCCAGCCCCCGCTGGAAGCTTCGGGCACGAGCGGCATGAAGGCTGCGGTGAATGGAGTCCCCAGCTTGAGTGTCCTCGACGGCTGGTGGATCGAAGGTCTGATCGAGGGTATTACCGGGTGGTCCATCGGCGAACCGCACCAGGGAAAAGCTGGCATCGCGGGTTCATCGGCCGACGCTAGTTCTCTCTACCGGAAGTTGGAAGGTGAGATCATCCCCATTTTCTATGAGCATCAGGACCGTTTCGTGGAGATGATGCGCCACGCCATCGCGCTCAACGGGTCCTTCTTCAACACGCAACGCATGCTGCATCAATACGTCCTGAGGGCTTACTTCCAGTGACTTGAGATCGCTCCGGGCTACTTACCGGGTTGCGACAACTTCTCGCACGGAGGTCTCTTAGGCACTCGCCTGGAGTTGCTGTCCATAATACGGAACAGATTATCGAATCGAGACAAACGGCAGGCGAAAGCTACAAGGTACGCCGGGGGCCTTCTGCAAGTACTTACAAGTGAAACAATTAGTCGTGCGCTATTGGAGCGCAACTTGGCCCCGATATTGCTCTCCTCTGATCGGACGAGATGTGGCTGTTGCGCGGCTGTAACCGTCCGCGCGGTCCTCGGGATCGCGGACCCGGCAGGGGAATGAGCGCTTCTCGCCTTTGTCTCCCCGTGAAGGCCTCTCGATGATAACCACAATCTCGCAACACATCGGCATGAAACTCGGGGTTGCGTTTGCAATCCCGGTCGCGATACTAACGGCCGTTGGATGGCTCGGCCTCAGCCGGATGAGTCAGATCAATGACGGCATAAACGAGATCCTTGCTCACAATTGGTCGAAAGTCCAGATCGTCAATCAGGCGCTCAGCTACTCCAATTCCAATAACCGCATCACCATGCAAGTTTTCTTTCTGAAAGACCGGGAGGAAATCAATACCCTCCTCATCCGGCGGGCAGAGAACAGCGACAAGATATCCGCGCTCATGAAAGAGCTCGAAGTGAGGGTTGACTCCGACAAAGAAAAGGATCCCTTTAAAGAAGGGAATTCCGACTTTGTAGTGGG
>PLIC01000178.1 GCA_003139995.1 Candidatus Acidiflorens stordalenmirensis
CTCAAAATTGGGGTCCACTCCAATTCGTACGCTTCGAGGGAGAGGAGATGGACCGGCACGCCCAGGAAAGTAAGCTGACGTATGCCGCAACCCGGAAGCTTGTCTTCCTGCTGAGCGTTCTGGCAGTCATCTTTGCCACAGGAATCGCCGGATTTGTCACTCGGAGCTCGATGGTCGAAGTTTCCCTGCGTGAACGAGCCGAGCAAGAAACCCTGAAGCTCAATCAGGAACTTGAGCAAAAAGTGACCGATCGTACGGCGGCGCTCGCGCGCTCCATGCACGCTCTGGAGGGTGAGGTCAGCGAGCGGAAACGCGCCGAGCAGGTGTTGTCGCAGAGTGAGGAGAAATTCCGGAGACTTGTCGACAATCTGCCCGACGTAACCTGGACAGCGGACCAGCATGGGCGAACCTCTTACATCAGCTGTAATGTCGAGAATGTCCTCGGCTACACGGCCCAAGAAATATGCGAGCGGGGAGAAGAGTTGTGGCTCGGTCGGATCCATCCCAATGACGTAAATCGCATCGTCGAAGCAAACCAAGCGCTATTCGCCGCAAACCGACCCTTTGACGTGGAATACAAAATTCAACGGAAAGACGGTGAGTGGATCTGGGTCCATGATCGTGCTTTCCGTACTCACGAAATGGACGGAGTGCTGTACGCAGACGGCATTTTGTTCGACATTACAGCCCGCAAGCGCGCCGAGGAATCGCTGAAGCTGTTCCGAATGTTAATCGATCAATCCAACGATGCCATTCAGGTCGTTGATCCGGAGACGCTGCGCATCCTCGATGTGAATGAGAGGGCCTGCTTGGACCTGGGTTACACCCGCGAAGAACTTCTGTCTCTGTGTGTTCCCGACATAGCTGCCGGGTTCTCGCTGGCAAAGGTCAACGACGGGTTGCAGAAATCAGGGAGCGCGCTGATCGAGTGCTGGCACCGGCGGAAGGACGGGTCAACCTACCCGGTCGAGGTCGGGATGAAACAGGTTTTGCTGGATCGCACGTACGTCGTGACCAGTGGCCGTGACATCACGGAGCGCAAGAGGACGGAACAGAAGTTGCATTTGTCCGAAGCCAGACTTGCCCTCAAGAACCGCCTCGTGAACATCTTCCTGACGGTTTCTGACGACCAAATGTTCGGCAAGGTATTGGAAATCGTTCTGCAAAGCGTGAACAGTGAGTGCGGTCTTTTCGGCTATATCGACGAGCAGGGTGTCTTGTTGGTTCCTTCTCTGCAAGGACAGATCTGGCAAGAGTGCAAGATGCAGGGCAAAAGCCTGCGCTTCCCCCGCGAGGTCTGGGGCGGAACCTGGGGAAGGGCACTTATCGAGAAGGCCTTGCTCTGTTCCAACCGACCCGGCCACGTTCCTGACGGCCATGTGCCGATTCTTCGTTCCCTCGTCATGCCGATACTGCACCAAAGTGAACGGATCGGCCTTCTGGCGGTCGCCAATAAACCCATCGACTACGACGAGGCCGACAAAGAACTGCTGGAGCGCATTGCAGAATACCTGGCCCCCGTTCTGCACGCGAGATTGCAACGCGACGCGCAGGAACTGGCCCGCAAACGCGCGGAGGAGGAAACGGTCAAAGCCAAAGATGCCGCCGAAGCGGCCAACCATGCCAAGAGTGAGTTTCTGGCCAACATGAGCCACGAAATCCGCACTCCCATCAACGGCGTTCTGGGCATGGCCGACCTGCTACTCGATACCGAACTCAGTCCGGAACAGCGCGAATATCTGCAGCTGTTGAAGTCTTCGGGCGACTCGCTCATGGGCGTGATCAACGACATCCTTGACTTCTCCAAGATCGAAGCCGGAAAACTGGGACTCGATCCCATCGAATTCAACCTGCACGACTCCATCGCTGAGACCGTGCGGGCGCTGGCGCTGCGCGCCCACCAGAAGGAACTGGAACTGGCCTGCTCCATTGATCCGGACGTCCCCGTGAGCGTGGTTGGCGACCCCGGGCGGCTTCGCCAGATTCTCGTCAATTTGATCGCCAATGCCGTCAAATTCACCGACCGCGGGGAAGTACTGGTGCGCGTCCAGTGCCTCTCCCGATGCGGCCAGGAGTTTGAACTCCAGCTCAGCGTCGCGGATACCGGGATTGGAATCGCACCGGAAAAACACTCATCGATCTTCGAAGCGTTTGCCCAAGCTGACACCAGCACCACCAGAAACTATGGAGGTAGCGGCCTTGGCTTGGCGATCTCCTCCCGGCTGGTTGGGATGATGGGCGGCCGGGTGTGGGTAGAGAGTGCCGCGGGGCGAGGCAGTACATTTTATTTCACCGCGCGGTTAAGTGCAGCAGGCGGGACTCCCGTCTCTGCGGCGGCTCCGATCCTGCAAGCCGAGCTGCTGCACCTCCCTGTCATCGTAGTGGATGACAATTCCACGAACCGAACGATATTGCTCGAGATGACCGCCGGCTGGGGGATGGACGTGAGTGCTGCCGACAGCGGCCTCGCCGCCCTGGAGGCGATGACACAAGCCCATGAAGCTGGCAAACGCTTTCGTTTAGCCATCATTGATGGACGCATGCCCAGCATGGATGGCTTCGAGTTGGTCGAGCACATCCGGCAGGATCCTCGCCTAGCAGGCGCGGTGATCATGATGCTGACTTCGACCGGACAAATCGGCGATGCGGCCCGCTGCCGCCAGTTGGGCATCTCTGCCTATTTGCTCAAGCCCATCCGGAAGTCAGAACTGCTTTCAGCCATTCTGACCACATTCGGCCAAGCGGCAGCCGGCACCCCACGCACCCTCGTCACACGTCACGAACTGCGACAAGCCGGTCGCAGTTTGCACGTCCTCCTGGTCGAAGACAACCCGGTGAACCAGACCGTGGGTCTCCGTACGCTCGAAAGGATAGGCCATACCGCGGTATTGGCGAACAACGGCAGTGAAGCTTTGTCCCTGCTCTCAAAACAAGAATTTGATTTGGTGCTCATGGACGTGCAAATGCCTGTGATGGACGGGCTAACCGCCACCGGGCACATTCGTGCGACAGAGAAAGGCACGGGTCGCCACATCCCGATCATCGCTATGACTGCCCGGGCCATGCGAGGGGATCGAGAAGCTTGTATCGCGGCGGGCATGGACGGATACATCGCAAAACCCATAAACCGGGAAGAACTGGAGAAAACCATGGCACAGAAAACGAACGGGCTCGATCAAACCGGTCTTGACGCGATCCCCGATATCGGCTCCATTTCTGTCCCCGATCGCCCGGTGGCCTGGGACGCCAACAAGGCTCTGGAAAGACTGGGCGGCGACGAGAAGCTCTTTCGCGAGGTCATGGAGATCTTTATCGAGGAAACCCCGAAGCTCATGGCCCGCCTGCACCAAGCCGTGGCTGCGGGAGATGCACACGGGATCGAAAGCACGGCCCACAGCCTAAACGGAGAACTGAGTTACTTTGGCGCTGCTGCGGCCAGCAAGGCACGGGAGCTGGAAGAGAGAGGACGTGAGAGCCATCTGGAACATACGGCCGAACTGCTCGCTTCATTCCAAAACGAGGTTACGGCACTGATGAGCAAAGTCCGAAAGGTATTACACGGTGAAGCTGCTCATTGCTGATGACCATGTTTTCTTTCGTAAGCTGCTGGAACGGATACTCGCGCCCAGCTACGAATTCCTAATGGCGGAGGGCGGCGCAGAAGCCTGGCAACTCCTCCAGCAGCCCGACTCCGCCCGTTTGGCCATCCTCGATTGGGTGATGCCCACGTTCACCGGACCGCAACTATGCCGAAAGATCCGCCAATCCTCTGACCTTAGTTCGATGTACCTGATCATTCTAACGGCCAAACGTAACTCGGCCCTGACTTCTGCTCTCTGCGCCGGCACGGATGATTACGTTACCAAGGCTTTCGATGTCGGAGAACTGCGCGCCAGAATTCGGATAGGACCGAGAGTTGTTGACCTGCAAACGACGTTGGCGGAGCGAGCCGCCGGTTTGGAAAATGCCGTGTCTCAGGCAAGGCAACTCAGGGCACTTCTTCCTGTGCGCCCGAATGGCGGGAAGCTTCGGGCCGACGGGAAGTATTGGCACAAACTCAAAAGGTCCTTGGCCCGGTATTCCCAGCAACGTCCGCACGACGGAATGTGCCCGGACTGCTTGCAACCGGTTCTCAATCCTGCTTTTGAATTAACCAGCGGTTCCTGGGGAGGTATGTTTTGAGCGAAATGGCAAATGTCGAGGTCGTATCCCGACAGTGCACTCCCGTCTGCTGCTCTTGCAGCGAGGTTTTACTTGCCGAAGACGACCCAGGTTATCGTCGAATCATTCAACGCTCGCTGGAGACTTGGGGATATCGTGTAACCACCGCCCGAGACGGAGTCCAAGCCTGGCAAATCATTCAGCAACACCATGCCCCGCATCTTCTCATTTTGGATTGGATGATGCCCGGCATTGAGGGTCCCGAGTTGTGCCGCAGGGTTCGAGGCCGTGAGAAGGGTCCGTGTTCCTACATCCTACTGGTCACGGCCAAAGATGGAACAGACGACGTCATACAGGGACTCGAGGCCGGAGCCGACGACTACATCACCAAGCCCTGCGATATCGGCGAATTGCGAGCCCGAGTTGGAGTGGGTCAACGTGTGCTCAAATTGCAGAACGAACTGATTGGCGCTCAGGAAGAATTACGCTTTGCTGCCACCCACGACTCCCTCACCGGACTGTGGAACCATGTGGCAATTTTCGACCTGCTTGGCCGGGAATTGCGGCGTATGTCCCGCTACCGAACATCCATGGGGGTGCTGATGGTGGACATTGACCATTTCAAGAAGGTCAATGACACCTATGGACATCCGAACGGAGACGTGGTGCTGAAAGAGGTCGCCCGACGCGTCGGACAAGGCGTGCGATCGTATGACTTGGTCGGACGTTATGGGGGCGAGGAGTTCATCGTCCTGCTTTCAGATTGCCATCTGGAAGAGATTCGCAAAGGCGGCGAACGAGTCCGGCTGGCGGTGGCAGCGACTCCGATCAAGGTCAGTGGCACGGAGATCAACGTCACCGTAAGCGTCGGCGCCGCTTCAAGTTCGGACGCGGACTCGCAACAGGATCTGCTCGCCCGGGCAGACGTAGCTCTCTATCGGGCGAAGGAAAAAGGACGCGATCGGCTGGAAATTGTAATCGGCACAGGCGCTTAGCAGTCCGTGGTGCAAGTAAGATTTGTATCACGCAAGCGCTGCGCTATGTCAATTGCGGGCATAATCCACCTCTGCTGTTGCACAAAGCAGGTGTGGAGCGGCTGACCGCAACTGCCACGGTACTCGGGTTGTTCCGGGACTGGGAGGGCTCCGTGGCCGAAGCTCATATGGAGGCGGGGGACATCCTCTGTATCTATACCGACGGGATTACGGAAGCCACCGGCAAGAATGGAGAGGAATTTGGCGAAGCGTGTCTCCTGGAGGTGCTGCGCGCGAGCCGGGATCTTGAGGCCGCATCGATCGTGCAGAAGGTGGAGCAGGCAGTGGAACAATTCAGATCAGGTGAACAAGAAGATGATCTGACGATAGTGATTGCTCGCGCCCGGTAATTTGCAATCAGCAATCTGTGCCGCGACCGCGTGATGGTTACCGCTTTCGATCCAAGCCTGCCGGTGGAAAGCCGTGCTTCCCGATCTTCTGCTCCGCTTCAGTCCATGAAAAATCTTCCTGTGATACAGCTGCGGATGGCTGGCGGTTTGCGTTCGGGCAAAGATGCTGAGAATTATCCCTTATTTGCGCTGGAGCAAAGACATCTCCCCACCAATCAATCAAGCTCGATAAGCCTATGGTCGGAACGTGTGCCAATCCGTCGTGTCTTCATCGGTTTTGCTATCTCCATGACGGGAGACTGTTCGTCCTTCGGTCTCCAGTCCGTACCGGACAGAGCAGCCCTGTTCTGGATTCGGAACTTTCTCGCAACCCTTGTACTACCCAATGGTTTTGGCTTTGCGAAGAATGTTCTCGTCGGATGGAGTTGGTTTGTACGCCTGAACATCGAGTGGCCGTCATCCCGATTACGACGGCCTGCGAGCACTGGCCGGTCGTAGGCGAACTTCGCCCGCAGCGAAACGTCGCCGTGTCCTCTCCCCTTGAGAAGCAGCAAGCCGCCTGAAGGTGGGCGGACGGACCGGCCTATAAGGAAACCCTTACAAATGGCCGAACATCTGCGGTCTAGGTCCGCGGAGAAATTCGACACAACGAAGGTATCCAGAAGAAGCGAATTTGCGCTAGCGCAAGGAGCTTCCGGGGCAAGCGTGATAACCGTACACAAATGGGGGTACTGGCTATGCCCAAGGATCGAGTCCTGGTTGTGGAGGATGAGAAGCAGTGGCGCGAGACCATCAGCACTTACCTGGAGCTGAAAGGGTGCGAAGTCAGCTGTGCGGTTACCTGCGCCGAAGCTGAGCACCTGTGGCGTGGAATCCGGCCAGATGTGGCGGTTCTCGATTACCGCCTTCCTGATGGCAACGCTCTGCAACTGCTGCCTCGTCTGAGGGCCAGCGATTCCTCGATACCTATCATCATTCTCACCGGGCACGGATCCATCGACCTGGCTGTGGAAGCTGTGCAGCTGGGCGCCAGTCAGTTCCTGACCAAGCCGATCGAATTAGCGGCCCTGTTCGTAATGGTCCAATCGAGCATCGAGAATCGCCGCAACCGGCAGAAGCAACTGGTGGAAAAAGACCGTCAGAGGCGGGAACAGATAGATCCGTTCCTGGGACGCAGTGCTGCCATCTGCAAGGTTGAAGAACTGGCAAACAAGGTCGTCGGAGCGGACAGCCCAGTCCTGATTCAAGGAGAAACCGGAACCGGGAAGGGGGTCCTGGTACGCTGGATTCACGCACACGGGCAGCGTGCTGCGGAACCCTTCCTGGATCTTAATTGCGGCGGGCTCGCGCACGACTTGCTGGAGACGGAATTGTTCGGACACGAGAAGGGGGCATTTACCGGCGCCTTTCAGAACAAAATGGGCCTGCTGGAAATCGCTCACAAGGGGACTGTCTTTCTCGATGAAATCGGAGACGTGGATCTGGCCGTACAGGCGAAATTGCTCAAGGTTTTGGAAGAAAAGCAATTTCGTCGCCTGGGAGATCTTCGTGATCGACGCGTAGATATTCGCCTGATTGCGGCTACCCACCAGGACATCGTCGGCATGGTTCGCGAACACCAATTCCGAAGTGACTTTTACTTTCGCATTAGTACGATTCCGCTGTTTATCCCCGCTCTGCGGGACCGTTTGGAGGACATACCCATTTTGGCTCGGTATTTTGTTGACCACTTGGCGCACGACCTGTCCGCCGGGCACATCGAGTTATCCGACGGCGCTGTCCGTGCATTGCAGTCGTATTCGTGGCCGGGTAACATTCGCGAGTTACGCAACATGCTGGAGCGGGCAATTCTTCTCCGCGAAGCCCAGCTCCTGAGCGAGAGGGATCTGCATTTTGATGTTCAAATAGTGCCCGAACCCGTCGCCAGCCGGTCCATCAGGACCCTGGACCAAATTGAGCGCCAGTACATCGAAGAAGTTCTTCTTATCGAGGGTGGACGAATCGAAGCGACGGCGGCCAAGCTGGGCATCGCGCGCAGTTCACTTTACCAAAGGATCAAGCGATATGGGATTAGTCGACCGGGGCTGATCTCCCTGGTACATTAGCAGCCCTTCATGACCTGCGATACTGGTATGCCCCCTGACCTCACGCGTCCAACTCTTCCTTGGAGCTGAGATTCCCGTGGGAGCCGTGGCGGCTGTCGCGCCGGCGGGATTGAACTCTGAAGATGGGACGTCCAGCCCTGGCTCACCACAGCAACATCGGGGAAATCCTTTTTCCACCGTCAACTTGCTTTCGCACTTTGCAAAGCATGGCCCAATACAATCGGAATCCGGGCCGGTGCCAGCCCACGACTGTTTCTGGTAACACCAGAAGAAGCGCGCGTGGCCTACGTTGTTTACTTTAGCTCGATAAACTCGAGCGAATCTGAATGAAGAACAGCCTATCCTTCGGTACCTGTGGCTGCCTTCGCCTGGTTGAGTATGTCTTCCACTTTACGCAGGAGTTCCGAAGGAAGGAAGGGCTTTTCCAGGATACTTCCGCGGTACTTATCACACAATTCGGGAAATTGGTCAAAAAAGCCCGTTATAAACAAAAACTTCGTCTCGGGGCGAGCCGCATGAACTCGCACGGCGAGCTCAAATCCGTTGGGTCCGGGCATGACAATATCACTCACCACAACGTCTATTGTGCCATCGTACTGCTGGCACAAGCGAAGTGCCTCGGCACCATCGGCGGCAGCAAGAACGGAAAACCCGTGGCCTTCGAGCGTCCTGTGCAGAATGTTTCGAAGGTTCTCGTTGTCTTCGACTATCAAGATGGTGACTAAACGCTGGGGGGAGGGCTGTGCGAGGTGCGGTCGCCCGTGCGGCGATTGAGTTTCTCTTGTGCGTCGTAGTCCCAGCTCACGCACGATCCGTCGAGCGAGAATCTGCAAGCCATCTATTTGCTCCGCTGTCAAGAGGTGTGGCACTCGGTCCATCACGGCTAGCGTACCCAGGGGGTGGGCGTCATCGATAATTAACGGCATCCCTGCGTAGAATTGAATCCCTACTTGCTTCACCAAGAAACTGCTCATGAACCTTTCGTCGGAGGGTGGATCCGGGACGATCAAGACGTCAGGTTGCAAGATTGCATAGGCACAGAACGAGCCGTCTCGCGGAATCTCATCCAACTCAAGGCCGATTTTCGCCTTAAACCACACCCTTTGCTCGTCGATGAAAGCGATGACGGCGACTGGAGCATCACAGATAAGAGCGGCCAGATGAGCAATGTCGTCGAACACTTGCTCGCAGGCTGTGCCCAGAATTCGAAAGCTACGAAGACTCTCGAGACGAAGCCGTTCGTTTTGTGGCAGAGACGATTGCAACGATGCCCCCCTGACAAAACGACAGCCAAGTGGTAGTTTAGCACTTGACGGCATTGACCAAACTTGTTTACTGGTTTGTGTTACGATTTCAGGAATTAAATGCGAAATTGCCCCGATTCCGAACCGATTGACGTCGTCAATCTCACTATATCGACGCATGCAGGATCGATGAAGATCGGCAACATACCCATTTCGAGCGGAGTTTAACCCGTTACAAAATCCGAACACTGCGAGTGGAAATAACCTGCTCTTAACAGGACTTGCTTTCACGATTTAGCAGGATCCAC
The DNA here is from genome assembly GCA_003139995.1 of Candidatus Acidiflorens stordalenmirensis. Taxonomy (GTDB): domain Bacteria; phylum Acidobacteriota; class Terriglobia; order Terriglobales; family Acidobacteriaceae; genus Acidiflorens; species Acidiflorens stordalenmirensis. Next base: position 9,203 of record PLIC01000178.1, read on the forward strand.
AGGAGCGACCAGACGGCAGCCGAATCCAGCAATGAGATGGGCTATATGGTGGGAGCGGGCGGTCCCCCGCACGACAACTGCCATTCGACAAATCCTGCCTCGCCAACGAGAGTATGGCGTAGAGGTGCCGGCCGCTCGGCACCAGTGCCGATATTTCGGCACACTCTGTCATTCAAATCTCCGCCTCAAGCAGAGTCGTGATGTTCCCACATAGTGACTGGACTATCCATGACCCAGATGATTAACTTCCTGCTAGCACTAACGCAGATCGTTGTCAAGATCGACCTTCAAGAATGATACAGGAAGATTCTTGGGCAAGGTGTTGTGGTTTTTGTCGCTGTCCTCAAAAGCGACACCGTGAAACGTAGTCCGATCCGAACTAGGACGCGAGAGAATATGCTGGAGCAAAGACTTGCGTTTGATTCCGTTTATCTCTCAGATCTGACAGTCGGCCAGTATCGCAATCTACTTGATCTGGCACAGCTAGCAATCACCCGGGCAACGATAGATGCTCTTTTCCCCACCTTGGCACTCCGCCTGCATCATGCCTTGAATTGTGACGTTGTCACATTGGGTCTTTACGACTCAAGTGTGGAAAGCATCCGCCTGAATGTTTGGAAGCTGGGTGAGGCGGAGAGGATATGCGACTGCCTGCCCATACACGCTAGTGTATGCGGATGGGCCTGGAAGAATCAACGATCCGTACTTATCCAAGATTTGGACGTCGAACCCAAGCTCCCCGTTTTTCTAGAGTCACTTCGCAAACGCGGCGTTCGTACCTATTTTGTTTTTCCCTTGACCACAACTCGTCATAAGCTAGGAGCTATAGGCTTTGGCAGTTTTCATATCGTTCCGAAGACAAAGGAGACACTTGAGTACTTACGCCACGCGGCTGCGATAATCGCTCAGCTCCTGGACGCCACATCCGACGGGCTTTCAACGAGGACGGATTGCTTCCAAACCCCCTCGGCCGTAACACCAAGGCTCGAACCAGAACCCCAGGATCTTGACCTGCGGGATTCCGCGAGCCGGGACGAGGCTTTCTACGGAATCGTGGGGAATAGCGCTCCTCTCCAAGAACTGCTCAGACAGGTGAGGACGGTGGCTGCCACGGACGCGACGGTGTTGCTGCTGGGAGAGACAGGTACCGGTAAGGATTTAGTTGCACGTGCTATTCATCGGCTCAGCCCCCGGGCCGGCAATAAGTTTATTAGCGTCAACTGTACTGCAATTCCGACAGAGTTATTGGAAAGCGAGCTATTCGGACACGAAAAAGGGGCATTCACCGGGGCGATCAATCGGCGCGTCGGTCGCTTGGAACTAGCTGACGGAGGTACTCTGCTATTGGATGAGGTAGGGGATCTTTCGACTGTAACTCAGCCGAAGTTGTTACGGGTGCTGCAAGACAAGGAATTCGAAAGGCTCGGCAGTAACCGGGTGATCAAGGTCGACGTTCGGCTGATCGCTGCCACAAATCAGGACTTGCATCGGAGTGTCGCCGAAGGTCGCTTCCGCGAGGACCTATTCTATAGACTCAATGTCTTTCCGATTTACGTTCCCCCACTGCGGGTGAGAAAAAGCGACATTCCTGCCCTTGTGCGTTGCTTCGTGTCCAGATACGCAAGTGAAGCGAAGAAGTCGATTGTGGCTATCCCGGCCGAAGCAATGGATGCCCTTCTGAATTGGAGCTGGCCTGGGAACATCAGAGAATTGCAAAACCTGGTTCAGCGATGCGTGATTTTGACGAACTCACCTGTCCTGAGGGTTTCGCTTGGCGAACTAAGAAGGGATACAAAACCATCTTCTGGCAAGATGTCCCAAGAGGCCGAGCGCGAACTCATCCTTCAGGCTCTGAAAGAGGCGGGCGGAGTGATGGGTGGCGCATCGGGTGCAGCCAGTAGACTGGGAATGAAACGCACGACCCTGTATTCGAAGATGAAAAAGCTGAACATTAATCCTGTTGAGTTCCGGGACTAGTGCCGCGACCGCGTGATTGTTACCGCTGTCGATCCAAGCCTGCTGGTGGAGAGCCGGGCGTCCCCGCCCGACTGGACGGGCGAGGCGCCCGTCCCTCCACTGTATGACGAATCAAGCGGTCACGGGACTAGTGGCCACTGTGCGTATCAATGTCGGACATCTTCGGGTATTCGCGGACTTGTAGTGGCACATCGAAGAAAGGCACAGACCGTGTCGAAGTGTCGAGTCCAACGGAACTTGGTCGACAGTCATCCGACGCCACTCGGCGGGCCACCGATACAGGCTAGACCTGCTGCTGGTGGTCAGCGAAGCCGGAATCGGCACCTCACATACCGCTTAGAGAGAATCGATTCGAAATCTCGATGCGTTAGCGGGGATGGTTACGGCCCAGAAGCCGAGCCTTCGGCAATCGCGGATAGTCTGTCGATATGAAGGACGATGAGCCGCCGGCGGCTCTTCTCGACATGCCCCAGTCGCCGCCAGTGATTGAGCACCCGGTTCACCGTGAACAAATTCGTACCCGCCATCTGCGCCAGCTCTTCATCCGAAATGTGGAGTTCGCCCGATCCGTGGTCCGTCGATGATCTGGAAAGGTGCA
>PLIC01000130.1 GCA_003139995.1 Candidatus Acidiflorens stordalenmirensis
TGGTGCACCGCGTCTACAACCCGAAAGATGTGGTCAGGATCGGCATTGTCGGAAAGTATGTGGAGTATGAGGACAGCTATAAGTCGCTGAAAGAAGCGCTGGTACACGGCGCGCTGGCGCACAACCTGAAGCTGGAATTCAATTGGATCGAAGCCGAGGGCCTGGAAACTGCGGACAAAGCCGACAAGAGTTATGAAGCGCAGTTAGAAGAGTACGACGGATTGTTGGTGCCCGGCGGATTCGGCAAGCGTGGCATTGAAGGCATGTTGAAGGCGATCCAGTACGCGCGCGAAAAGCATGTGCCTTACTTTGGGATTTGTCTCGGTATGCAGACGGCTTGCATTGAATATGCGCGCAACGTCTGCGGATTGGCGGACGCCAACTCGAGCGAATTCGATCCGGCCACTCCGCATCGCGTGATTTACAAGCTGCGCGAGTTGCGCGGCGTGGAAGAACTGGGCGGCACGATGCGGCTGGGGGCATGGCCGTGCAAGATCGAGCCGGGAACGCTGGCGTACAAAGTGTACGGCCAGACTGAGATCAGCGAGCGGCACCGGCATCGTTACGAATTCAATCGCGAGTATGAAGAGCCGATGGTGGCCGCCGGTCTGCGCATTTCCGGCTCGACTCCGGACGGCACTTACGTTGAGATGGTGGAGATCCCCGATCATCCGTTCTTCATCGGGTGCCAGTTCCATCCGGAATTCAAATCGAAGCCGCTGGAGCCGCATCCGCTGTTTAAGGCGTTCGTCGGCGCTTCGTACGAACACGGACAGAAAAAGAAAGAGCAAAAAGACGCCGCCGAGGTGGAGCTGTTCCTGCGTCCGGAAAAAGTGGGAAGAAGATAATTCGCTGCCGAGACGCCGAGTACGCCGAGAAAACCGAGAACTGCAGATCCCTCGCTTCGCTCGGGATGACAAGATCGAAAAGATGAGAAGACCGAAACAGGGAAAACCGTTAAAAAGAATTTCTCGGCGATCTCGGCGTTTCGGCGGTGATTCATTGTGACTTTATCTTTCCAAATCGATAACGTTCGCGTTGGCTCCGGCGATCTGTTTCTCATTGCGGGGCCGTGCGTAATTGAGAGTGAAGATCACGCCCTGCGCATGGCGGAGATCATCAAGGGCGTGGCGCGTTCGCTGAACTTCCCGTTCATCTTCAAAGCGTCGTACGACAAGGCGAACCGCACGTCGATCCGCAGCTACCGCGGGCCGGGGCTAAAGGAAGGCCTGCGCATTCTGAAGAAGGTGAAAGACGAAGTGCACATTCCGGTGCTCACCGACGTTCACCAGGCGGCCGACGTGGCTGCCGTCGCCGAGGTGGTGGACGTGCTGCAGATTCCCGCGTTTCTCTGCCGCCAGACCGATCTGATTGTGGCGGCGGCGCTGAGCGGGCGTCCGGTGAACATCAAGAAGGGGCAGTTCGTTTCGCCCTGGGACATGAAGCACGCCGTCGACAAGTGCCGCGATGCCGGGAATAGTCAGGTATTTGTAACCGAGCGCGGGTCGAGCTTCGGCTACAACAATCTGGTCGTGGACATGCGCTCGCTCGCCATTATGCGCAAGTTCGCGCCGGTGGTGTTTGACGCGACGCATTCGGTGCAGTTGCCGTCGGCTTCGCACGGCGATGAAGATAAGCCCGCGGTGAGTGGGGGCCAGCCTGAATTTGTTCCGGTGTTGTCGCGAGCGGCGGTGGCAGCGGGTGTGGACGGTGTGTTCATGGAAGTCCACGACAACCCGAAAGAAGCGAAGAGCGACGGTGCGAATGCGCTCGACACGCGCAACCTGCGCGGCTTGCTGAAAGAATTGCAGGCGGTGAAGAAGGCCCTGGACGCGGCGCATAGCACGCCGTGAGCGAGAAGCAATCGCAGGAAGTCGCATTCATGGAACTTCTCAAAAGACTGTTTGAGCGGCATTTTAACTCGCCGGTCGAGCGGGTACAGCGGCTGCAGGGAGAGCTCAGCGGCTCGGGCCGCAGGATCATTCGGCTCTCCAGCGAAAAAATCAGCGCGATTGGCATTCTCTATGACGTGCGCGAAGAGAATGTCGCCTTCCTCGAATTTTCCCGGCACTTTCGCCGGCACGGTCTGCCGGTCCCTGAGATTTATGCCGAAGATTTAAGTCACGGCGCTTATCTCGAAGAAGACCTTGGCAACACCACGCTTTTTGAGTTTCTCTCGGACCATCGGGACGGTGCGAGCATCGCTCCCGAGGCAACTGCGGCCTATCGCAAAGTTGTGGCCGTGTTGCCGCGCTTTCAGGTCGAAGCGGGTCGCGATTTGAATTACAAAGTTTGCTATCCGCGCGCCAGCTTCGATCGCCAGTCCATCGCGTGGGATCTGAATTATTTCAAATATTACTTTCTCAGGCTCGCCGGCATTCCCTTCAACGAGCAAGCGCTCGAACACGATTTCGGCCGCTTGACGAAACTTCTGTTAAGCGCAAGCCGCGATTATTTTCTCTATCGCGATTTCCAATCGCGCAACATCATGTTGCGCGATGGCCAGCCGTTTTTCCTGGACTATCAAGGCGGCCGCAAAGGCGCGCTGCAATACGATATTGCTTCTCTTTTGTACGACGCCAAGGCCGACCTGCCCCCGGACCTGCGCCAGCAATTGCTCGATCATTATCTCGACAGCCTGGCCGGTTTCCTCGATCTCGATCGTACTGTGTTCATGCAGTATTACTACGCCTATGTTTACGTCCGCATCATGCAGGCGCTGGGCGCTTACGGCTTTCGAGGCTTTTACGAACGCAAAGAGCATTTCCTGCAAAGCGTGCCGTACGCGCTGATAAATCTGCGCTGGCTGCTTCACAACGTGGAGTTACCCATCGCATTGCCGGCGCTGATGGAAGCCTTCAAGAGCATGGTGGCCTCGGATAAGTTGCAGGGTCTGACTTCCGAACCGGAAAAGTTGACAGTGCGGGTTTTCAGTTTTTCATTTCACCGAGGCCTGCCGCAAGACGAGACCGGAAATGGCGGCGGATTCGTTTTCGATGGCCGCAGCCTTCCGAATCCCGGGCGCGAAGAGAGCTTCAAAACCCTTACCGGCAAAGACGCGGAGGTAATCGACTATCTCAATCGGCAGGAGAGCGTGCACCAATTTCTCGCCAGCGTCATGTCGCTGGTGGACGCAAGCGTGAGCACTTATCAGCGTCGCGGCTTCAAGCACTTGATGGTTTCGTTTGGCTGCACCGGCGGCCAGCATCGCTCGGTCTATCTGGCGGAGCAACTAGCGAAACATTTGCGCGATAAGGATGGAGTGGAAGTGGTGGTGCGTCATCGCGAGCAGGAGCAGTTAAATCAATGAAGGCGATGATCATGGCTGCCGGCCTGGGCACGCGCTTGCGGCCGCTCACCGACGATCGTCCCAAAGCGCTGGTCGAAATCGACGGCCGCACGCTGCTGGAGATCACGCTCTCTCGCTTGCGCCGCTTCGGAGTTCGCGAGGTAATCATCAACGTGCATCACTTCGCCGGCATGATTGTGGATTACCTGAAAGCGAACGACAGCTTCGGGATGAGCATCGAAGTCTCGCGCGAGGAGGCGTTGCTCGACACCGGCGGTGGCCTAAAAAAGGCCGCTCATTTCTTTGTCGAGGATTCCAGCGGTGCTGAAGAGCCATTCATTGTGCACAACGTCGATGTCCTCAGCACGATCGATCTCCGGCGCATGGTGCAATTTCACAATGAAAATCAGGCTCTCGCCACGCTGGCAGTGCAGGACCGCAAGAGCTCTCGCTACCTGCTGTTCGACGATCAGCTTCAGCTTTGCGGCCGGCGATCCGGGGGCGATGAAGGACCTGAACTTGTTCGGTCTTTACCTGTTCAATCTTCCCAGCAAGCGCTGGCGCTCGCTTTTTCCGGTATCCACGTTATTTCTCCGCGTTTTCTAACGATGATGATTGAAGACGGCGCTTTCTCCATCGTCACCTCTTATTTGCGTCTCGCTGCCCAGGGAGAAAAAATCCTCGCTTTCCGCGCGGATGGATATTATTGGCGCGACCTCGGCAGGCCGGAGAATTTAGCGCAAGCCGCTCAAGATTTGAAGCAAAAAGTCATCGCGCAATAGGCGCAGGGTTGAACCTTTCAACTGCTAATCTAAAGCAGCGCTACGCTCTAACAAAATCAATAAACCCACGCTGCACATCCGTCCGCGTCAGCCGCGCGCGCACTTTGTCGCCCACGTGCAACCCCTGCTGTCCCTGTGCTAACAAGCCTTCGATGTGCGGCTTCATGACTCGAACAAATGTCCCATGCGGAGTGACTCCGGTGACGATGGCGTCGAAGGTTTCACCTACACGATGGCTCATGGCCACGGCGGCCAACCGCTTCGACATTTCGCGCTCCACTTTTCGCGCTGCGTCGCCTTTCTGTGTGCAGTTCGCGGCGATGCCGGCGAGTTCATCGTCGGAGTAAGGCCCCGGCTTTCCATCGAGCAAACATTTGATCAGCCTTTGCGTAACGATATCGGCAAAGCGCCGGTTGGGCGCGGTCGAGTGCGTGTAATCCTGCACGGCAAGTCCAAAGTGTCCTTGCTCGGGATCGCCCGGACGCTCCAGCACATATTCGCCCGGCCCGATCAACTTGATGACCGCCAGCGAGAGGTCGGCGAAGTGATCGGNNGCCGCCGCCAGCCGCACGATGCCGTCCCAATGCTCGGGAGTTTTCACGATGCGGCGCAAAGAAGAAACCTTTTCCAGCAGCCGTGCCACCACGCCGTTGGCGGCGATCATGAAATCCTCGATCAACTCGGTGGCCCGATTCTTCTCTTGTTTCACGACATCGACAACCTGCTCATTGAGCACCACGGGATAAACTTCGTTGGTGTCAATGTTCAGCGCGCCATGCTCGAAGCGCAGCTTCTTGAGCGCCTGGGCAACTTCATCCTGCAACTTGAGCTGCGCTTGCAGTTCCAAAGACGCGGCCACTTTTGGCGGAGCCGCCGCCGTGCCTTCCAACCATGCTCCGACCGCACCGTAAGTGAGTTGCGCCTTGTTGCGCACGATCGCCCGATACACGTCGCTTGCGCTGATTGAGCCGCTGGCATCGATCAGGAATTCAATCACCATCGCCGGCCTGTCTGCGTTTTCGAGCAGAGACGACGCGCCCGTCGAGAGCTCTTCCGGCAACATCGAAAAATTGCAGATGCCGGTATAGACGGTGGTCGTTTCCTTGGCCGCGTGTTGATCGATCGGAGAATTCTGGGCGGGAGAATCCTTCGCGACAAACGCATCCACATCGGCGATGCCCACCATCACCTTGACGCCGCCATTGGGCAGGCGTTCGGCGACTTCGATCTGGTCGAGATCGCGCGAGGTATCGTTGTCGATCGAGGACCAGAGCAAGCCGCGCAAATCACGGACTTTATCGGAAGGCGCCAGTTGCGGCGGATGCGCGCTGATTTCCGCCAGTTGTTGCCGGGTCCCGGGCGGAAAATCCGGGTCGAAACCCTGTGCCACCATGACCTGCCGCGCCATTGCCTGAAGATTGAGAGAAGAAGGCCGAGAATCGTTCATTACGCCCCGCTTTCAGCGGATACTAGTTTCAAAAGGCTAACATGAATCCTTGGCTACCGGCGGTTAGGGTCGTGCTGCATCAGAGTTCTTGGCTTCAAAGTCAAAGGCGCAACCACAGAGGGCACTGAGGGACACGGGAGAGGTCTACGGGACCCAACATGTATTGTCATCCTGAGTGGAGCGGGACCGGCTCTTCTGGCGCCATTGCGGAATTGCTACTTGCTCTTTGCGCCCTGGTGAACGATCGACAGAAGAGGACCTTTCTTCGCCTTTTTCTTCGAGCGCAATCGTTTGCGGGATTTGGAAGAATCACCGACGATGTCAGCGACGGTGGTACTCTCCAGTATCTTGGCCGCAGCATCTCGCACTTCCAAAAACACACTATAGAGCGCACGATGGTCGGGATCGGTGATGATCAGGCCTCGGAGTTGGTCTGCGTCCCCGAAGGGTGCGAGTGGGCCGTCAACCAGGCGAATAATCTCGCTGAGTTTGATCTCCTCTGGGGCGCGCCGCAGCCGGTATCCGCCCTTCGCGCCCCGAACGCTTTCCACGATGCGCGCGTTCTTGAGTTCGAGCAGAATCAACTCAAGGAATTTTTCCGGCAGGTCGCTATCAATGGCGATATCCCGGATCTTGACGGTTTCGTTTCCGTATCGGCGGCCAAGGGTCACTATCGCTTCCAGCGCGTAAAGCCCTTTTTGCGAGATCTTCAATCTTCTATCCTTTCCAACTGATTTCTGCTATTCCCGGCTGCTGCCTGCCCTACGCCCCAGCAGCAGACTTTCTGTCTTGGACGTACTTTAGTGCCCCCGCGCCCGCTTTGCAACTGGTGTTATTGCCAAGTGTCTGCGCCGTGGGGTAAGTGCAAAACGTTTCGCGCGAAACGCGGATTGCTGGCCTTTCGCATCGCAATCCGCTACCGCGTCCCCGCCATCTTGACTGCCGGTTCGCCAGTCTCGCCGTGCGATTCGCCTTCGAGACAAACGCGATGCCACAATTCAAGATTGAGCAGCCGCCAGATGCGATCGTAGTTGTCGCGATGCTTCGCGCGATGCTCGTTGAACAGCCGCTCGACCGCTTCACGCCGGAAGTATCCGCGATGCAGGCTGCGCGGTTCAAGCAGCATCTCGCGAATCGTTTCCAGCCGCGGCCCGGCCAGCCATCCGCTCCACGGGGTCGGAAATCCCAGCTTTGGCCGGTACAGAATCGAGTGCGGCAGCAGATCTTCCACCGCCTTTTTCAGAATGCGTTTGCCGGCCGGTCCCTGGATCTGCACTTCACGTGGAATTCGGGCCGCGAACTCCACCAACACATGATCGAGAAACGGCACCCGGCTTTCAATGGATGCAGCCATGCTCATGTTGTCCTGCTTCATGAGCAGTTCCACCAGGTAAGTCTTGATGTCGGTGTAGAGCAGCCGTTGCAGCATTTCGCCCGACGAGTGGTCCCAGTAATCGATGACATTCTTATATGCCGTGCTGGGCGCGGCTTCCCGCGCGAACTCGCTCGTCAGCAATACGCTCTGCTCCGCGGCGCCAAAGGCGGAAAAGAAATTATCGAAGTAGAAAGAAGGCCAGGAAGTTCCATCCTTGGCTAGAAATGTGTGTTCCAGTTTCCGGCGCAGCGTCGCTCCGAGCAGGGAAGAGGTTGCAACCGTGTTGCGCAATCCGCTCCGCAGAAAGCCCGGAACCACGCTGCGGTAGGCGCGATCCATGGCCGCATTTTTCAAAGTGAAGGCATAGCGCGTGTAGCCCGCCAGGGTTTCATCCGCGCCTTCCCCAGTCAGCACCACCGTAACTCTCTCGCGGGCCAGCCGGGCGACAAAATAGAGCGAGACACTCGACGGCCACACGATCGGCTCGTCTTCATGCCAGATCAAATGCGGGAGCGCCGCAAAAAAATCCTGTTCGCTGACCAACACTTCATGATGCCGCGAGTAAATGTGGTCCGATACCATGCGCGCAAACGGCAGTTCGCTGTAAGTCTGCTCGGGGTAGCCGACGGAAAAAGTTTCGATCGGCTCGCGCCGTATTTTCGTCATCAACGCAGCTACCGCGCTCGAATCCACGCCGCCGCTCAGGAAAACGCCCAGCGGCACGTCGCTCATCAGGTGGCTGTTGACTGCGCCTTCCAGTAACTCGCGGTAGCTCTGAACGTAGTAACTCTCATCTCGCGACTCGTGCGGCTTCGATGCATCCAGGTCCCAATACTGCCGGATTTCCGCTTTGCCCTCCGGACCAATCGTCATCGTGCGCCCGGGCAGTAGTTTGAGAATTCCGTTGTAGAAACTTTCCTCGCCCGACAAATATCCAAACGCCAAATACTCCGGCAGCGCCGCGCGATTGAACTCTGGACGAATCCCGCCATGCGCCAGCACCGCTTTGATTTCCGATCCGAACAGCAGCCGCTCCGGCGTCAATTTGTAATACAGGGGCTTGATGCCCAGCCGGTCGCGCGCGATGAAGAGCGTTTTCGCATTCCGATCCCAGATGGCGAAGGCGAACATGCCGCGCAGGCGCCGCACACAGTCCTCGCCGTACTCTTCGTAGAGGTGAATAATCGTCTCGGTATCGCTGTGCGTGCTGTAGCGGTGCCCGCGCGCGATGAGTTGCTCGCGCAAGGCGAGATGGTTGTAGATCTCGCCATTAAACACGATCCACAGCGTGCCGTCTTCGTTCGAAATCGGCTGATGCCCGCCCGCCACATCGACAATGCTGAGCCGGCGCATGCCGATGCCGACCGATCCGTCCGTATAAAAGCCTTGGTCGTCGGGCCCGCGATGGGTAATGACGCGGCACATTTCGCGCAGAGCCGAGGCGTTCGCAAGCGCGTCCCGACCGAATTCAAGAATTCCAGCGATCCCGCACATCTAATGTTTCTCCGCGTAGGGTGACGAGCGCGCACCGCCCGTCAGTTCTTCGAACAATGGTGTCACCGAAAATTCGCCAGGCGCTGCATTCATCATTGCACCCTGCCTGCGCCACTCGAAAAATGCGAATGGCCCCGCCGCCTTCAGCAGAGGCTGCCCCTGCCACGCGACGTACGTCCCGCCGATCACGACGAGGTGCGCGAGTTTCTCTTTTTCGATGCGGCAATACAGCGCTCGCGCGTCCGAAGACCACGGACCGAAGCTCCACGCCTCGTCGCCGAGCGCAAAAAAGAATCCCTGGCTCCCGTTATTTTGATGATAGTCGAGTTCGTAGACCTGCACCGAGGCCTGCGCCATGCTTGCCAGGCGTGGTTCATGTTCCTGCCGGATTGCGCCAGAGCGCGGCACGAGCGCGGTCGCCGTCTCCGCAGGCAGCAACACCCGCGCATGGCATCGCACCAGCGGAGCAGGTTGCAACCCACCATAAGATCGCGAGAGCAGCGTTCTCGTAACTTCCGTCGCCGTTTGCCAGATTGTTTCTTCCGGCACGATCAGGCTCAATCCCGATTCGCCGGACGCAGCGCCAGCTCTCGATATTTCCACCCGTCCCGCGCCTACGCTCCGAACTTCGAGATCGGGCGCGAAGTGCCACCGTATCTCCAATTCATGTTTCGCGTGACCAAGCGCAACATCGCGTACCAGCCACACACCGCCCGAGATCTTCAGCACGTGGCGCCGATGCACGACCGGATCCGCCAGCCGCGCATATCCATTGTGACTGCCCACAAAGTAAGTGAAACTCTTCCCCACGATCCAGTTTTCGGCTTGCGTGGCCGGAATCTGAGTCCATGAAAAAGGATCATCCGCAACCGCCTGATCCGTGCCATCCACGCGCAGCGTGTTGTGCGCACCGGTGCCGCGAAACGTGTTCCGGTCGGCCGGATCTTTCGCAATGTACACGCCACTGCCGGAGTCCACCAGCCAGCGCCGTCCATCCATGGTGAGCCGAAGGCTGAGTGCGTCGGCATGTCCGTGTCCCGAGCGGCCCACGCCCTGCGGACCGGCATCCACGACCATCGCCTGCGCGTACGGCTCCGAATCCGCCAGCACGTAAAGGCCGCCGTCGGGAAAGCTGAGCGAACGCGCAGCCGGCGTCGTTTGTGTGCCGGACCGCGCGCGAGAGAGTTTCTCGACCGCTTGATTTCCAAACAACCAGATCGCTTCCTCCGTCAGCCGCGCCGCAGCAAGTTCCCTCGAGTACATCACCGCACCGAGCGCCAGCGGGTCCGTCATCTGCTCCGTCCGGTTGCGCCGCGGATTCCACAACCGCCCGCCATCATCATCGCCGAAGCCTTCCGCCGGTCCTGCCTGCGCGAGGGCCGCGACCACATCGAGCATTCGTCCCAGCACCGCGTCATACGCCGGAGGAATTTCCATTCGATTCCGAGCCGCGAGCAACCGCGCATACAAAAAGAAGTCGAGCGCATAAACGTGGTAGTACAACGATTGCTCGAAGTAAACGCCATCTGGACGCACCTGCCGCTCCGCCTCGCGCCGCACAATCTGCCACCCGGATTCTTTCCAGCGCGCAGCCCTCGGTATTTGCGGATACAAAGTGCCCAGAAAGAACAGCGCCACCGCTTCTCCCAACAGGTGCGTATTCGGAGAAAAATAAGTAGATAGATAGCGCTCAATGTAACGACCGTGAAACGCAAGCGCCTGCGCTAGTTCCGAGCGAAACTCCGCGTGCTCGGCCGCTCCCGCCAGCAACTGGTCCACCCAGATCCACGACAAACTGCGGAAGGCAACCTCCAGTGTGCTTCCCCAATTGATCCCTAACGGATACGGGTTCGCCTTGATCCAACTGCACCACTGCGCCATCAACTCGCGCGTGTACTTCTCGTCCCCACTCAGCAGGCGCGCCTTGGCCAGCGTCACCAGGTGTTGGTGCCGGTTCAATTCCCATGTGATCTTGTGGTCGCCCACCACCGCGAAATCAAGAAAAGGAATCTTGAACCACGGATCGAGCGGCGCGCGCTTTCCGTGTACGGGATCGAGATGCCAGTCGATGTCTTTGTCTTTTTCTTTGTCTCTGCCACTACCGCAGTCAAGAGTGCAGTCAAGATTCTCGTAGCCCAGCAGGCGAAAACGATGGCCGCAAATCTCATCGGCCTCGCGCAGAACTGCGGCTGTTTCGTCGGGCAGATGATTGCGCACTAATTCCGCGCGTGCTGAACTTTCACTGCCAGAAAAAAAGAATTGCCACGGCCGCGCCGCCGAATCCGTGTTCAGCCGAATCGCACCAGTACGCACGCCCATCCGGTGCATGAGCAGGTCGTTCTGCTTGTGGAATTCCTGCCCCACGCGCACCCGCACCTCTTCCCAGTCCATCCGGGACACGCGCGCCAGCTTGTTTTGCCATCCAGAAGGCACAGATTCCCTTATCTTACATGCTGAGGAAGCCACTATTGCCCCAGCAGTTACCCTTTTGCTACGGTTTGACAAGGGGCTGGTATAGTTCATAGTGCCACCGAGCAGCCCCCAGATACTCGATTGCCAGGAGAATTCCCTTGGGCTTGTCCGTTAGCATTTTTGGGTTGGGATACGTCGGATCGGTATCGGCGGCCTGTTTCGCCTCCATGGGCCACAAAGTCATCGGCGTCGACGTGAGCCGCGCCAAAGTCGAGATGCTGGACTCGGGCCGTACCCCGATCATCGAAGCGCGCGTGAGCGAAATGGTCGCCGAAGCGCACCGCGCCGGGCTGCTACAGGCGACCACCGACGCCACCGAGGCCGTGCTGAATTCCGAAGTCTCGTTCGTCTGCGTCGGAACGCCCAGCTTGAAAAATGGCAAGCTCGATCTCAACCACATCGAACACGTTGCCCGGGAAATCGGCGCCGCTATCCGCCAGAAAAAATCGCCGCACATTTTTGTTCTGCGCAGCACGGTGCTGGCCGGAACGACCGAAACGGTGGTGCTCCCCATCCTCGAAAAAGAAAGCGGCAAGAAGTGTGGCCAGGATTTCACGGTTTGCTATAACCCTGAGTTCATGCGCGAAGGCAGCGCGGTCGCCGACTTCCTGAACCCGCCTTATACCATTCTCGGAGCGAGCGACGCCAGCCACCTGGCGCCGCTGTGCGAACTCTACAAGAACACTCCCGGCACTCTTTACAAGACGACCATTCCCGTCGCCGAAATGGTCAAGTATTTTTCCAACTGCTATCACGCGCTGAAAGTCGGCTTCGCCAACGAAATGGGGACCATGTGCAAGCATCTCGGCGTCGACGCGCANNCCTACAAAGCCAAAGAACTCGATCTCAAGCTTCCCTTGCTCGAATCCCTCATGCCGAGCAACGCCGCGCACGTCGATCGCGCCGTGGAAATGGTGATGAGCACCGGCAAAAAGAAAATCGCGCAGCTCGGCCTGAGCTTCAAAACCGGCACTGACGATCTGCGCGAGAGCCCGCAGGTGCAGTTGATCAAACGCCTCCTGGGCGAGGGCCTCGATGTCAAAGTGTGGGACGAGGACGTTTCTCTCGGCCACCTAGCTGGCGCCAATCGCCAGTACATTGAAGAGGTTATCCCGCATATCGGATCGGTGCTCTCTACCGACTTAGAAGGCGTACTAAGTGCCGCCGAAGTCGTGATCCTAGGCAACAAATCGGCGAGCAAAGATCGGCTCGCCAAGTACCTTCGGCCTGAACAGATAGTGATTGACCTCATCCATCTCGATAAGACGCGGCGTCCAGAAGGCGCCCGAACCTATGAAGGAATTTGCTGGTAGGAACTTACCAGAAACCGGTGTTGACGACCACAATCTCGGGGGCGAAAGCCCGCATGTCAGCAAGCAGTTCATCCATCGTTAGGCTTTCCACGTCGCCATCCATCAAGCGCACCGGGCCCCATTTTTCGGCCAGGGTTCCGAGCAATGCCAGACTGATGGGCGGCCAGACCGCGGCCCAGGAGGACGCCTTTTGCATGCAGCGTCCTTCACAGATGAACTTGGTCTGGTCCTTGAGCGTGGGATTTATTAAGTAGGTTCTCATGGCAGCCCGCGTTCCCTTACCCTCAGACTGAAAACAATGGGCTTATTGGGTTCGTTTCGCAATAAGCCCTCATTTCTTATCGCCGGGCAGGGCTTTCAGCTGTCCCAATGGTGCAGGAACCGAGGTTCCCGGTCTCAAACTGTCCCATTTCTGCTGACGTGGGACACTACTACGGGGACGCCACCGAAGCCGAGGCGAGGCCAATTTTTCGGACGTCATTCCTGGCAAATATGACGTCGCAGCGGGCTCCACGACGCAATCGTATTCGGTGGTTCGCATCGCGTCGGAGGCCGGAACAATTTCCGGACATTCGTTGAACGTGCCTCCGGGCGCGTCACTCACCATTGCACTCTCGCTGGTGGGAGGCTCGGTCATCGTCGAAGGCTTCGCGAAGCGAGCTGGGAAAGGGGTTTCCGGCGCGATGATCGTTCTGGTGCCTAAGAATCCGGAAGCGAATCGCGATCGCCTTCGCCGGGACGAGAGCGATCTCGACGGAAGTTTTAGCCTGCCGAATGTAATTCCTGGCTCGTCCACCATCATCGCAATTGATGACGGCTCCGATCTGGACTGGGCCGAGCCCGCCGTGCTAGCGGGATATCTCAAGAAGGGGCAAACGTTCGAGGTCGGAGATCGCTCACAAACGCCCATGCACTTGGCAGGTGCGGTCGAGGTGCAGGCGAAGTAGCGAACAGGCCAACTATCTTCGAAATCTATTGCCGTTGGTAAGCCGGTGGAAACCCGCGCTGCTCGGGATGAGTCTCGGGCGCGGCAGACGTTTTCTTCTCGCCGATTACGACGATGCCCGTTGGGCGTAAATCCACCGCCAACAAATAGCACAGAGCACGCACACAAAAAGCTGCAGCCGTTTTCGAATGCCCTTAGGCCACGGGCAGTACCACACGCGAAATGCCTCAACTTCGAAACCGCGAACTACGAAGTCAAGCGAACTTTGAACCACGCGTCATTCTGCGCGAACAAACAGCTTCGCTATAGACAGGCCGACCGCCGTAAAAAACGTCGACCATCTCCCCTCACTTGTTTGGGAATCTGTGCTTGATTCCGAAACTTCTTGTCGGAAGCCGAGGTCCAGTTGCAAGCAGCTGCGTAACCTCTTAACCTGAGTGCACGGCGGCGTGACATGCTGTGCACAGCGTGATCAAGTTCTTTTCTGAGTCGGGCCCCGAATGGCTGCGGAATTCCCTGTGGTGCACCTCAAGATTCGACATCGTGCCGCACAATTGACACCGCCAGCCGTCGCGACGCAGGATCTGCTGGCGCAAACTTTCGTACGACAAAGGGTCCAGCCGCGAGGGATCGGCTTTTGGGCGCATCATTCTCACGACGTCTTCTCACGCAGGTTTTCGAGGAAAGCCTGCCGTTGTTCGCCGGGCAAGAACTTGTAGTAGCGTGAGATCGAGTGGAGCAGGATCTCCGGGTTGCCATTGTCCAGGTGCGCTCCTGCAAGGAAGTCGGCGCAGATCATCTCCAGGCAGTACCCGCGCGATTTGTCCGTGCCTAGCATGAGAGCTGCCGTCTCGATCGCCTGTTCGATCACCGGGATCTGGCTCTTGTAGACCTTGAAATAGATCAGCTCTGACGGCTCCGTTTCCTTCCCCGTCAGTTCCTTTTCCACCTCCCGCATGAACTCTTCTCTTGGCATGGAGCGGGCTTTGTGCACCCAGGGTGCACAATCGAAGCGCTGACCCTCCGCCCGCGCCAGCTTCGCCAACTCCCGCCCTTTCGTCCAGCCGATTTCCTTCAGTTCCTTCCGCGCCTGCGGTGGCAGATGCTCGTGGATGGACATCAGGTAGTACGCCTTCCGTCTCGATTCCGAGAACCGCCTCGCCAGGAATTCGTCAAACGACTTCAGGTTCTCGAGCCTCCAGTACTGTCCCGCCCGCACCTCGCACAGATACCTGCCGAGTTCGACAAAGCGGGTGTCGCGCTCCATCTCTTTCTGCTTTTCCCACGCCAAGATCTCGTCGATCTTGGTCAGAACAAAGAGGGCACGCTTGCGATTCAGTTTGGGCGGCATCGGCATCGGNNAGATCAACTCCGGGTTTGCGCACAAGGCCGGCTTCGACCAGCTCGGGCTTGTCGAGGCAGAGGCCGAGGAAGGGACAGGTTGTGCAAGGATTCTGAGGGAAGCGGATGCCGCTATGCGGCAAGAACAGCCCGGACTCAATCCGTCGGACGGTGTCATCGACCAGGGTTGCGAACTCCTGCCGCTGCTCGTCAGAAATGGTGGCCCGGAGATACTGAACTTCGACCAGCCGCTTGCGCACGAAAACAACCTGGGCAACTTCGTCGATGCCCGTCATCCAGGAATAGCAGACGAGTTGTGGATCCAGTGCGGAAATGCCGGCGGGCTCTTCTGGATATCGTGCCGAGGTAGTCTTCCACTCCAGAACGCATGGCGTGCCGTTCAGTTCACCAATGGCATCGACGTAAGCTACGAAATTGTTGCCAGAACCGAGTGTCCGATTGAACTGAATCTGCTGGGTGGAACGAGGGCGGCGAATGCGAACACGGCCGTCCTGGGCGAAGCGCTCAAGCAACTGGATGCCTTGTTGCAGCATGTGGTCCCAGGTGTCGTTGCCGGAGTAGGCCAGGCCCATGTCCTGGCACACGCCCCACTGCTCGAACAGCACAGCCGCCGGGTCTTCCCGGCGAAACAGGGCGGCGACGGCCTGTTCGAAGGCCACGCCAAACAGCATGGCGGCGCGCGTGTCTTTCTCTTGCCAATCATCGAGGTAGCGGTGCCGGTAA
>PLIC01000037.1 GCA_003139995.1 Candidatus Acidiflorens stordalenmirensis
CCATTTCAGAAAACGCTCTAGAACGAATTGATTCGACCGGCTTCATGCTCGGAAACACCGGTACGATCTATTACCGCAAGACGCACGCCTGGAAGGGAGCGCTGATCCTGATGATGGCGCGCGGCGGCTGGGTCAACACAGTGTACGGCAGCCTGGAACTCCTGAGTGACGACGACGCCCGCTGGTTTCGCAAAGTGCAATCCCTCTACCTCGCGCTGGAGTCGAAGGGGAGGACAAAAACCTTCGGCGGAATCCCGGGTGACGTGCAGCCCTACGGGTTTGGGTCACTCGATGGCGAAGGATCGGTCTATGCCGTCGTGAACCCCGCGCAGAGCCTGGAAGAAATCCAACTGCCCCGCCTTTCTCGGGAGCAGGCAGCGGTGAGCGGCGGCCGGGTGATTTTCCGCGACGCTGGATTTCAGCCCGTGCTCGCGAGCGATCACATCCGGCTCGGCCCCGGGCAAATGGCTGTGGTCGGCTTCGGCAAATATTCCAATGCGCAGTACGACCTGGGCATTCAGGAGGATGTCGAGATCCCGCGGTCAATCGTTCCGATCGAGGCGGTCTTCTTGCCGCATGGGAAGAACTTGATCCGGGCGGAGGCGATCGCTCCCGGAAAGGGTGATCTGCGGATCGTCATGCAGCAGCGGTCGGCCAAAGACGGAAGCATCATGCGGAGTTGGAAGGGCGGACCGCCAAATGGCACGAACATGGGTAAGGTCTTCGTGCTGCGCGCCTGGCAAGCGGGAGAGCCGGTCCCCGTCGAGATGAACTACGACAAAGTGATCTGGAGTGGCCTGTCGTGGGCGGTGGGAGAAATTCGGCGCAGCGCGCTGAAGCCGGGTGTGCCGGTGGTGATTGAGGGCACGTCCGCCGAGGACAATGCCGTGGTTCTGGAGGGCAAAGCCTTTGAAGTCACGTATTAGGTGGGGTCTACGAGCGTGCAGCGTGGGAACTCCGTTTTTCCCGGTCTGAAGACCCTGCAACCCGGTGAGTTGAACCTTCGCTTGGGCGCTCGGTTCGCGTTATTTTACCTGCTCAACAGCGGTTCATTGTTTGACCGGGGCGCGTCAGTTAGGAATCGCCCGAACAGCAACCAACGACGAAGCGCCGGGCACGGCGTTTTCAACTGTGGTTGTGAGCAGGGCCTGGAAGTAGGGTGGGATCGTCTTGTGGTCCGCCGAAAGATCAACCAAGGCTTTGCGGAGTTCCACCATCCGCTCGGGGTTCTTGAGGTACTCGATCGCCGCTTGAGAGCCTTGGGTGTAAATACCATAGATCAAGAGCACGCGATTCTCTTTTCTTTCGTTCGGGAGCATCAGTACGAGTGCGTAGTCACGTGTCAGTTGGTTCGTCACCGGGTCGAACTCCGGCTTGTACACGGGTTTCTCGCCCGCGCGGGGACTTCTGTTGAGGATCACGCCGCTCTGAAAATGAAAACCCTCGACGTTGAGAAAAACCCTGCCACTCCAGGCTTGATTTCCTCCAAGCAGGATAACGTTGCCCCGCTTGATCTCCTCAAGGTTGACCAAGCGAGACTGCTGCACCCTGCACTTCTGGCCGACGCTGGAGAACATCTCGCACAAGCTGACTACTCCCATCGTCTCGCCGACGGAGGTGAAGTCGGTCAGGGACGGGACGAACAGAAAGCGCTTCAACTCCCGGAAATGAATGGTGTCACGGAACTCGGGGAGACTCGCCTTGGGGATCTCATGGCCACTCGCCAGAGTCTGAGGGCTGTCCCCGTCGTGCGCAGCGCGGAGCAAGGGATGGTTGGGGATAACGATCAGCGGGGCTTCGGACGGCAGGAGGAACGGGCCCCAGAACCACTCGGTGCTTTCTGGCAAGGTTGCAACCGGCGGCCGCGAGCCGGTTGCCTGTTCATGCCGGCGGCCTGAGGTAGTGAGAAGAAACACAAGCGTCAGGCAGGCTGCAGCCAGGGTCAGGGTAAGAGCGCGGTGCAGGCGACTACCATTAAGCGGTCCCGGAATCGCTGGCTCAGCCGGGGGCTCAGCCACGTTTGCTTCCTCCGGCGTACTTCTGCTGAAGACGGGAACGTAATGGCCGGGCGGCAGGTCAATACGAATCAGACTGTCCTTGCGGTCCTCTTCGTAGTACTTCTTGAGCAGGCGCCGGATTTCGTGTGCCTGCACTCGCACGATGGGGTCCTTTTGAGGATCGAAATCAGAACCCCGGTCGTAGACATCCACGCCGATCAGGTACTCATTCAGCTTGTCGCCATTGCCGAGAAAGGTTTGTTCTGAAACGAACTCGAGGAACCGGGTCTTTTTCGGAGCTCCGGCAAAATTCCTGCTCTCCAGAACTCGCCGCAGTTCCTCGCGCTTCTCGAAGAGGGAGATGGGAAGAGTCACAGACGCCACCCTCGGTTCCCATTCTCGCCAAATGCGGCTTGGGAAGGCGTACCGAGACGGTTGATGGGATTCCCTTTAACGGCTTTCACGATACCACTGGCCTGTCCGGAACGTCAACGCATCCGCGCGATTGTGTCGTTAGCACATGATATG
>PLIC01000063.1 GCA_003139995.1 Candidatus Acidiflorens stordalenmirensis
GGACCTCGTCCGCCCGTGCCGTACGAAGTGGAAGCCTACGCCACGTGGCATCGCCGCCGCTTGCTGGAGGCGAAGCCGGGGATCACCGGACTGTGGCAGGTGTATGGCCGCAGCCGCGTGGAATTTGACGACATGGTGCGGCTCGATTTGCGCTATGCCCGCGATTGCTCTCCGCTGCTCGACTTGAAGATTCTCTTGCAAACACCAAGAGCGGTGATGGGCGGAGACGGCGCCTGTTAGTTCGGCAAACATGAAGTTATCAGTTATCAGTTATCAGAAAGGGCTGACCTCATGCAACTCGACCGTCAATAGCGTGCCAGGTGCCCCCGAACAGAACAGGAACTCAGAATGAAGAGGTTTTACTGGGAACTGAGAACTGAGAANNGTGGACGCCGATGATGCCATCCGCGTCAGTTTGGTCGAGCGACATGATCGCGCCGTCTGCCGGCTCCGTCTCCCAGGTATTGCTGCCGGTGATGTCATCGGGAACGGACTTGATGTAACCCGCCGCCTTCAGATCTTCCAGCGACTGCGGCGCTTTTTGCCTGTCTTGTGTGTACTGGAAGATCATCTTATTCAGGGTTTGCAGGTTCCGGCGCAGATTTTCCTCCCGCGCCCGCTGAATGCTGTGGCTGTAGATGGGCATGGCCACACCCAACAGGATCAGAATGATGCTGACCACCAACATCATCTCGATCAGCGTGAATCCGCGGGTCCGTCCTGTCGCTCTACGGCTCATCTCCTGACCTAGTGTGTCCAACTCGAATAGGGAGTGCCGTCGCTCGAGGTCTCATCGGAACCGCTGTGAACGCTTCCGATGCCAAGCTGGTTCGGGTCCCACGCATCTTGGGAATCTTCCGGCTCCGTCACCCAGGTATTGCCGCCGGTGATGTCCTCCGGGATGAACTTCATGTATCCAGGCACCAGATCTTCAAGCGACTGTGGCGCTTTCTTCTTGTCGAGCGAATACTCCTCGATGGCTTTATTGAGCGTCGTCAGATTCTGATGAAGTTTGGCTTCCTTGGCACGAGTGATGCTCCGGTCGTACCGCGGCACCGCGATCGCCAGCAGGATCAGGATCAGGGTAATGACCACCGCCATCTCGATCAGCGTGAAGCCGCGGGTGCCGACTTTGGACCTGAATTTCATCTACCAGTCCTTGTACTTGGTGCCGTCCAAAGCGACTTGGTCCGTCTTGCAGTAAACATCGAAAACGTTCTGCCCGCCCCAGGAATCCGAGTCTTTATCATCCTGCATGGAGCGCAATCCCCATTCCCCTTTGGAGATGGGATCGACCGGAATTCGGCGGATAAACTTCAGCTTCTTACCGGCAACATCCACACCGTTGACCAGCGTGTCGAGATCCGGAGGATAGCCTTCGCTCCCCACCTTGATCTGGAACGCTTGACGATCGGCGGCGTCTTTGTAGCGGTCGATCGCGTCGCGGATCATCCAGAGGTCTTCGCGCAGCTCGTGCTCGCGCTCCCGATAAACGACGCTTCTTACCACCGGAAACGCCGCCCCCACCAGGATGACCAGGATGGCGGTCGCAACGATCAACTCGATCAGCGTAAAGCCGTGTTGTGGGCGGCCAGCCACCGGCCTAGCCTTCCGCATGTTTATCGCCCGATCCATAAATCGGTTCTCAGTTCCCGGTTCTCAGTTAAAGCGAATCGGATCTCCACTGAGAGCTGAGAACTTCTTCACTCGCGGGTAGCCGCCAAAACGCGGTCACTGAATGGTAACTGCCGCCTGCGCCCCGCTCATCGCAATCGGCTGCATCGCCGGGTCCCGCGCTCCGCCGCGAGTGATGGTCAGGGCAGACTGGCCCGGCCCCCTCGCCATGAATGTGAGCGTCACCACCGCGCCCTGTCCCGAGACGCCCCCCGCGCCCGGAGGCCGCGTGGCCGTGACTTGCAGCGTCCCGGTCACCGGATCGTCGCGATGCACTAACGCCACCAGTTGCCCATCCTGTGACAGGAATCCCCCGTTCGAAACGTTGACAATTTGCAACTGATTCGGATCGTAGTTGAGTTGCACGGGCACGGAGTACACGTTCTGCCCGCCCGAAAGCATGACATTCACCGTGAACGTCGACCCCTTGGCTGGGCTCAAAGCAGGGGGATCAAACAGGAAGGTTCCTGGGGCGGCGCCAGCCTGAGTTTGAGGCGCCTGATTCTGCGGCACCTGACTCTGCGGACCTTGGGCCTGCGGAGTCAAGTTCTGCGGAGCCTGGCCCTGAGGAGTTGCCGCCTGCGGCTGCGGAGCGGCTACAGGCGCGGCCTGCGAAGAAGCCGGAGCGGGAGCAACCGGAGCAACCGTACTCGCCGGCGCTGCCGGTTTGCTGCTGGAACGTCTCAGCGCGATCGCATTGGCCGTACCCACATCGAGCATATCGGCGCCGCCATGAGAAATGTCGGGCCCGCGGATAATGTGCGGGATCAGAACGAATACGATTTCGTTCTCAGAGTGGTCGGTGTTGGTCTGCCCAAAAAGATATTTCAGGATCGGGATCTGGGCCAGACCCGGAATCCCGCTCAGAGACTTCGTCCGCGTGTCCTCCATCATGCCGCCCAGCAGGCTGACTTCGCCATCTTTCAGGCGAATATCGTTCTCGATTTTGCGCTGGCCGATCACCGGTTGGCTGATGCCTCCAATGCTTACGTACGAGTCCACGTCCGAGACATCCATCGACAACTTCAAGGAAATTTCCCGTCCCGCATTCACCCGCGGCGTTATCTCGATGTTCACACCCACATCGAGGTATTGAAACTGAGTGTTGACCAGCGGGTTGATGCCGACTCCGCCAATTCCCGGCTGGAACGATCCCGTCGCCACCGGCACGCGATCGCCGATTTTCAATGTAGCCTTCTGCCCGTCCAAGGCGCGGACCTGCGGACTCTGGATGACCTTTGTATCGGAGTCGCTCAACAATGCCGTCGCCGTAGCCTGCGGGATCGTCACCTGGAAGTCGGTGGCATTCAGATAGTTGAGCGTATTCAGGTTGATGCCGTTCGACGACGATGAAGAAGAACTGCCCGAACTGCTCGAACTAGAACTGCTCGAACTGGAAGTGTTGATATTGGGCTGGAGCGAGACCGAGACGCTGGTCGGGGGACTGATTCCAAGCTGCCGCGACTTGTCGCGGCTCACCTGCATGACCGCCACTTCGATCAGCACCTCGGGTTTCGCCTTGTCGAGATCGTCCACCAGTTTCTGCGCCAGCGCCAGTTGGTCGGGCGTGCCGCGCACCACGATCGCTCCCTGCGACGGCAACGGCTGAACCCGGCTCACTTCGAGGATGGTGCGCATCGCGTTTACTACATCCTGCAATTCGGTCTGCTGAGAGAGATTGGAAAGATAAAAAGTCTTGATGACGCTTTGTTCCAGCTCCTTCCGCTTTGCGACGTTGTCTTGCGCGACAAAAATCGTGTTGGGCGTCACCGGACGCCAAAAGGTCTTGGTCTCGAACGAAATGATTTCCAGCGCGTCTTCGAGCGTCACCCCGTTCAGCTCGATGCGCACCTGGCGCGGCGCGTAGTCGTAATCGAAAAGCACGTTGATGCCGGCCAGCTTGCCCACCGTCTCGTAGATCACGTTGGACTTTTCCGTGACCTTGAGCGTGATAGGAACGTTCGAGATCGGAGCCAGCTCCACCGGGCCCTGCGCCGATTCCAACCGTTTGCGCAACGCGGTCGTGCCCGGCGCCGAAGCCTGCGGCGGCGGATTCTGCGCCTCCCGAATCATCTGCTCGGTGCGCTTCAGCTCCTGCTGCGCGATGAACGAGGAAGGATCGGTCTCCAATGCCTTCTGGAACTGCGCCCGCGCCTCGTCGAGCTTGCCCGCATCGCGCAGAATCTGCCCCCGATGCACCTCCGACGATGCCGCCAGAAAGCGGTTCCGCTCGAACGCAGTTCGATACCTCAGTTCTTTCGGTTTTAGATTGTAGGCCTGCTTGAAATAGTCGAAGGCCTGCTCGTAGTTCTGCCGCGCCTCGGCGTCGGTGCCCTTCTCGAAGAGCGCTTTGGCGTTATCGGCATGACGAGCAAGAACAGGCAACCTCAAGCAGAGCAGCAGCAGAACGAATAGAGCCG
The DNA here is from genome assembly GCA_003139995.1 of Candidatus Acidiflorens stordalenmirensis. Classification (GTDB taxonomy): domain Bacteria; phylum Acidobacteriota; class Terriglobia; order Terriglobales; family Acidobacteriaceae; genus Acidiflorens; species Acidiflorens stordalenmirensis. The sequence goes on from PLIC01000063.1 coordinate 4,095, forward strand.
GACGGATCAGGTGTCTCATCTAAGGAGTCCTCATGAAAATCTCTCTCGCCGGTGTCTGCACTGGCGAAGACTCATCCAACCACCCGAAAAAGCCGACAGGCCGGGCATCCTAGGGGACGTCGCACGCTAAAAATACCACAATTTTGAGATTATAGCATCGCATTATATTGCGCCCGAAGTGGTTGCTAGGGCGGTGTTTACACCCATTAGTGCCTGTCCTTCAGTTGCCAGTTGCCAGTTTCCGGTAGCCAGTTGCCAGTTTTCAGCCTCCGCTATTCTGGCTACTGGCTACTGACAACTGGGTTTCGTGGTACTTTCTCCTCAGTACCATGGCCAAGCAGACCACCCACCAGACCCAGCCCAATCGGGAGAAGAATCCTCGCCGCCAGCCTACCGCCTCCGGCGAGAAAGATGCTGCCGTTAATAGGAACGCGGGCCATAACTATTTCTTGCTCGAAAAATTCGAAGCCGGAGTCGTTCTCACCGGAACCGAGGTAAAGTCCGTTCGCACCGGCAAGACCAATCTCAAGGACGCCTACGGCCTGCTCAAGGACGGCGAACTCTGGCTCCTCAACTGCCATATCAGTCCCTATGAGCACGGCAACTACTCCAATCATGCCGTTCTCCGCACCCGCAAACTTCTCGTTCACAAAGAAGAAATTCGGAAGCTCATTGGCAAGACCCAGCAGAAGGGACTCACGCTGATCCCCACCCGCATGTATTTCAAGAATGGCAGAATCAAAGTCGAACTCGCCCTAGCCAAGGGCAAACAGCTATGGGACAAGCGCGAAACCGAGCGCCGCCGCACCGCCGACAAGGAAGCTCGCGAGGCCATCTCCAGGGGAAGAAAGACTTAGGGACGGCCGCCCTCGGCTGTCCAGTCGGGCTAAGCCCGCCGCAACCTATGGCCAGAGTTGCGCGTTCCCCCTCCCACCGTGGATACTGAAAATAACCCATCATGAATACAAACCTCTCTTTCTCCGTCCCGTCTCAACTGGAAACCGAATGCCTGGTCGTCGTTGTCCTTGATCGAAACGAAGATCGAAGCGAAGATCGAAAGAAAAAAAACGACCGGAGCGAAAAAGCGCGCGCCGAAAAAGATACGCCTTCACCATCTGTCGAGTGCGCCGATGCTGCCGTGAGCGAAGCCGCCAAGGACGTGATTTCGAGCGGCGAAGCGACCGGCAAGGCGTTCGAAACCACGCTGTTGCATCGCCCCGCGGGATTGAAAGCAAAACGCCTGCTTCTCGTCGGCGGCGGCAAGGCCAAGAATTTTTCAGCCGCGGAATTACGCAAGCTCGCCGGTGCCGCCGTGCGCACACTGAAAGGAAAAAGCATCCGCAGCTTTGCCTTCGCTCTGCCCGAGAACGGAACGCCCGCCGGAATCCCCAACAATGAAGCCGTGCGCGCGATTGTGGAAGGCGCATTCGTCGGCAACTTCGATCCCGGCTACTACAAGAGCGATCGCAAGGACAAAGATGAGAAAATCGACGCCCTCACCATCGTCGTGCCAGGTGATGCCCAAGGCGATACAAAGTCCCTCGAAAGCGCCATGCAGACCGGACGCATCGTCGCCGAGTCGCAGAACTTCACGCGCGACCTGGTCAACGAGCCCTCCAATCGCATGACGCCAACTATTTTGGCGGAGCGCGCGAAGAAAATGGCGGCGGAAGTCGGCCTGCAATGTGAAGTCTACGGCGCCGACAAGATCAAAGAACTGAAGATGGGCGCATTCTGGGGAGTGGCCCAGGGATCCGACGAACCTCCCGCGCTGATCGTGTTGCGCTATGAACCCGAGGGCGCATCCGATGAATTGTCCAACAAAGTCCACCTCGGTCTGGTCGGCAAAGGCGTCACCTTCGACACCGGCGGCATCTCGATCAAGCCCGCCGATGGCATGGAGAAAATGAAGTACGACATGGCCGGTGCGGCGACCATGATGGGCACAATGCGCGCGATTGCCCTGCTCAAGCCTAAAGTGAAGGTCACGGCGATTATCTGCGCCACGGAAAACATGCCTTCCGGCAAGGCGCAAAAGCCGGGAGACGTGCAGATCTCCATGTCTGGTAAGTCTATAGAAATTATCAACACCGATGCCGAGGGACGCCTCGTCCTCGCCGACGGCCTCTGCTACGCCCGCCAACTCGGCTGCACTCATCTCGTCGACGCCGCCACCCTGACCGGAGCGGTCGTCGTTGCCCTCGGCTACGTGAACGCCGGGATCTTCGCCAGTGACGACGAGATGTACGAGCGCTTCGCGAACGCCAACAAACAAGCGGGTGAAAAAATGTGGCGCTTGCCCCTCGACGACGAATACAAAGAGATCCTCAAATCGAACATTGCCGACATCGTGAATTCCGGCGGACGCTGGGGCGGCGCCATCTCCGCCGCCATGTTCCTGAAAGAATTCGCCGAAGACACTCCCTGGATCCACCTCGACATCGCCGGCACCGCCTGGATGGAAGAGAACAAACCGTGGATCGCCAAAGGCCCGTCGGGAGTCGCCCTGCGCAGTCTGGTGGAGTTCGTGAGGGGATGGGGCGCTTAAAAGTCAGCCTCGCGGCGGGCAGACGATTGGAATCACGTCTCTCCGGTTCCTCCGATAGACTCGGAAGTCGCTTTCGTCGACCGTAAGCACTGGAAGATTGTCATACAGTTCGCTCATGCGAATGAGGCAGAGATCCGCAAGATCGGGAGTTCGATCTCGATATCGTTCCGCCAGTGCTGCGACCTCCCCGAGATTCTTGTGGAGGTCGAAGGCGATCCTGATCAGCCCTTCCTGAGCCAATTCGAGCACTCGGCCCACTGATCCGACATGGAAAGCGGCTTCCGCCAATACCGCTTCACACGTCAGTAGCGGCTCGGAAACCCCCATCCCGATCTCGGCAGCCCACTCGTGATGCCGGTCGGAGCGGTTCAGAAATGCCACCACAAAGCCGGTGTCCGCGATCCCTTTCATTTTCTGGAGAATCCTTTGCGCGACGAGAGATCGGCGGGACCGTCAATCGACCCGGCAAGGCGCATGAACGACTTACTTCCGGTTTCCCGCTTCGCACGTTCGAGTTGCTCCCGAACCAGTCGGCCGACCGGCACTCCCGTTCTGCGGGCTGTACTCTTCAGCCAAGCCGCCAGTTCCTCTGTAAGACGAATTGTGATTGTGTCGCCCATAGATCAATATTGTAACACAGTTCTGCTTACATGTTTTACGTTACACTAAAACTAGCCCGCACCACATCCGACGACCGCCATGGATCTCCCCGAGAAAATCCGCACCCTGCCCGCTTCTCCCGGCGTCTACCTCTACAAAAACGCCGGAGGCGAGGTCATTTACGTCGGCAAGGCCAAGAACCTGCGCTCGCGAGTCTCTTCCTACTTTCACGAAGGCCGCTGGGAGGACGCGAAAACCGGCACGCTCGTTCGCGAGGCGGTCGATGTCGACTACATTGTTGTCGCCAATAACAAAGAGGCGCTGGCCCTCGAGAACCATCTCATCAAGCAAAAAAAACCGCGCTTCAACATCCTGCTGCGCGACGACAAGACTTATCCCTACGTGAAGCTCACCCTCGCCGAGCGTTTTCCGCGCGTGTACGTGACCCGCCGCCTGCGCAAGGACGGCAGCGCATTCTACGGCCCGTACTTCCCTGCCAATCTCGCCTATCGCATCGTCGATCTTATTCACCGTCACTTCATGGTCCCGTCGTGCAAAGTGGATTTGACGCGCTTCCATCCGCGCCCCTGTCTCCAGTTCTATATCAAGCGGTGCCTTGGTCCGTGCGTGAAGGAACTGACCACGCCCGAGATCTACGGCGAAGCTGTCCGCGACGTGAAGCTCTTCCTCGAAGGCCGCCAAACCGATCTGGCGAAATCTCTGCGCGAGCGCATGTCAGAAGCTGCCGAAGCGCAGGAGTTCGAGCGCGCCGCCCGCTATCGCGACCTGATCTCGACCGTCGATCAATTGCAGGAGAAGCAGCGCATCGCCGCCGCCGAAGGCGACGACGCCGACGTTTTCGGTTATCACTACGAGAACCAGATGCTGGCCGTGAACCTGTTCCACATGCGCGGAGGAAAAGTGCTCGACCGCCGCGAATTTTTCTGGGAAGAACTGCCCGAATTTGCCGCGCAACAATTTGCCGCGCAATCAGACGATGGAGAAACAGGCGTCCCCGCCCGTCCCACCGCCGATTCCTTTCATCCCGGCGAATTCTTCTCCGCCCTAGTCAAGCAGCTCTATCTCGCCCAGCCTTATGTGCCGCGCAACATCTATGTTCCCGTTGACTTCGAAGACCGCGAAGAACTCGAAGAGGCACTCAGCGAGCAACTCGCTGGCGAAGCATGCCCTGAGCGCAGTCGAAGGGGCGGACGAGCGACGCGCATCCATATCACCGTTGCGCAGCGCGGAGAAAAGCGCGGACTGATCGATCTTGCCGGCAACAACGCCAAGCAATCTTACGATCAGCGATTCCGCGTGCTGAAGCCGAATGCGCGCGCCATTCAGGAAGCCTTTCAGGAAGCGCTCACGCTTCCCGAGCTGCCAAAGCGCATCGAGTGTTTCGACATTTCTCACATTCAGGGAGCGGAAACCGTCGCCTCGATGGTGGTGTGGGAAGACGGCAAGATGAAAAAATCGGATTACCGGAAGTTCATCATCAAAACCGTCGCCGGCGTGGACGATTTCGCCTCCATGCGTGAAGTGGTCACACGTCGTTACAAGCGCCTACAGGAAGAAAAAAAGCCCATGCCCAGCCTGGTGCTGATCGACGGCGGCCTCGGACAACTCCACGCCGCCGCCCAGGCGCTCGAAGCCCTTGAAGTCATCAACCAGCCGCTCGCTGCCATCGCCAAACGCGAAGAGATCATCTACGTCTACGGACAGGAAGACGAGCCCGTCGTTCTCGACCATCATTCTCCGGTCTTACATCTGGTGCAGATGATCCGCGACGAAGCCCATCGCTTCGCCGTGACCTTCCATCGCAAGCGCCGCCAGATCCGCGACCGCGCCACCGAGTTACGAGAAATCCCCGGCGTAGGCGAATCAACCACGCGCCGCCTGCTCGAACATTTCGGCAGCCTGCAAGCGGTGAAGCAGGCGGATGTAGCGGCGCTATCGGCAGTAGTAACCAAATCTCAAGCTGAAGCAATTCTCGAACATTTTCGGAAGACGGATCTTAGCTGTTAGCTGTTTGTTTTTCGCTCTCAGCGCCCTCGTCATCCTGAGCGAAGCGAAAGACCTATGCATTTGACTGCACGATGTATCGGTCTTTCCCCTTCGGGCCGGTGGCCCGGCCTATCATCCCAAGCGGGACACCCATCACCCACCCTTTTCGCAAAGTGCGCGAAAAGGATGGGGCACCCGCAAGTTCATAGTTCACTTCTAAATATCGTCCTCCACGACTAGCTTCCGCGCCCCAATCCCACAAACAAAGCTGCCAGGTACCGATGAGCGAATCAAGCATTTGCCGGATCGAATCTGGAGAGCGGCGCTATTTTCGTCGCGACCAGCACCTCCAACAAAGTTGCCGTGCCACGAACGCTTCCTGAGATGGTAAGGAGCGCTTCCGAGACGAGGGGATGTTGTTCCGCCAGCGAGTCAAGTCGGTCACTCACGCTGTAGAGCTGCTGAACTTCGTTCAGAATCGCATTCGGATGCATGGTGTACTCGGCTTTCCTGAGAATCTAAGAAGAGAAAAACTTCAGGTTGGCTGACTTAGTTCAGATAACCTGAAGGTGGGGTTCGCGGGTCTATCTTCAGAGTCGAAAGAGTCGAACTTCCCTCATAAACGCCGCAGATAGGATCAAGCAGAACGCTCACGCGTTCATTCTGCGATCGCGGGCTAACCGCGCCAACGAGAGTATCCCCAGCCCCCGCCACCGAGCAAAAACAGCACCAAGAGAACAATCAATATGGTTTCCATGTTGTAACCTCTACTTGTAGGAGGAAGTTGGACTGGCCTTTGTAACGGTCGTCTCACTTCTTCACTACACAACACGTTAGAACTGTCGAAGACGGATGTCTGATCACATTAGATCACTTTGGCGCTCGATGTTTACGGCGCGCCATGTAGGATTGTGAGCGGATTCGCGCTCTGATTCGCAGGCGGTTTACGCTCCGACTCTTTCGTGCCGACATTTGCCCCAGCTCGATGGATGCGAGCTGTCATCAATGGATTGTCAGCCCCCTTCCTTCTCGTTGCGATCCTGATCATCGCTAAGGACAAGAAAGCGATGCAGGGCCAACCGAGTTCACGCTTGGGATGGACCGTCGTGGCATAGCCATGTTTGTTGTGTAGACTGCCGATCTCTGCGATTTCATGAAAAGAAGAGTCGGATTCCGGCAATATCGTTATTCCGAAGGATCTTTTTGACGCGTAGCCTTTACCCCCGACAGGATCCCAATGCCTAAGAGCACAATCGCGCCCACGACAATCCAGTGCGTGGGCATGTGCATCAGGTGCGCGGCGTAAACCAGTCCGCCGATCAGGATGGCGAACCCAATCGCGTAAATTCCGAACGACATAGCATCTCCTTGCCCAGTTAGCCGTGGCGGTTCGCGCCCGAGAACTCGGCTTGCTCGTTTTGCGGGAGAGCAGCCCGGAATGCGGCCGCCCTCCGTCCTCTGACTCCGCAGCTCCTACTGGGATGAGCTGGCTTTCTGATTCTTAACCTGCAGATCGTTCACAACTTGCAGAACGTTCGGCACCGCGCTGGCCACCTTCTCGGCGAGCGCGCGCTTGTTTTCCGAGTTCACTTCTCCGGTGAGCGTGACTACGCCGCTCTTCACTTCGTATTTCACGCGCTCGTGCAGCTTGTTCTGGATCAGCGCCGCGTCCAGATTCTTTTCGATGCCTTGGTCCAGATCGGAGTTCACGGCCTTGGCATCTTTTTCTCCGCCGACCGGAATCACGGCAATCTGATTCGCCACAACCTGCGCCCCCGCGAGCGACTTGGCCAGCGATTCGGCTTGCGCCTTGTCGTTGTCACTGGCGACTTGTCCGCCGAGGGTCACGATGCCCTTGTCACGATCCTGACTGACGGAGACGTCTTTGAGGCCCGCTTGATCGAGCGATTTGCGAATACTGCCGGAAACATCGGGTGACTTCGCGACTGGCGCTGAGCATCCGGCTAGCATCCCCGCGGCGAGCAGCGTAAGTAAGGTAAAGAACACTTTAATCGTTTTCATATTTTTCCTTTGATCGCATCTAGATTGAATCCGGGAGAATGAGCAACTTTCGCCTGTGAAGGCAGTCTATAGATTCGCTCACTTGCTTCGGCCGTGCTGTGCAGAATCGCTCACTTTGTGAGAAAGTGCGTCCTACGGCGTCTCCCGGAATCCCTTGCATCAAAGTCAAGCCGCCTGCGGATAGTCCCAATCTTGTCATCCGCATAGCGCTGATTTACAAAACGATCAATTCTGAACAGTTTTCCTAAGTCTAAAGTTCGATACTGGCGACTCGCAAGGTTCCGGCGCCACAGGGAACTTCGTGAACAAAGTTGGTTTTGTGGACATTCTTGATACAGGGAGGTTTCGATGAATCTGCATCTACTGGATCCGAACCTGATTGTGCTCGCCGCCGTGGCGATTCTGATCATCGCAGTGCTTGCTTGGTTGTACGTGCGAAAACGCAGGAGTACGACCGCAGGCCTGCGGCAAAAGTTTGGGCCCGAGTACGATCGGGCGGTGCGGAAACATGGGTCCGAACGAAAAGCAGAAGCGAAATTAGCGGATCGCGAGAAGCGGGTTGAAAAGCTCAACATTCGCGATCTTGATCCGAAGGAACGCGAACGTTTTTCGAAACGGTGGGAGTCCGTACAATCTCGTTTTGTCGATTCCCCAAAGGGGGCAGTCACCGAAGCCGATGACCTGGTGTCCTCTTTAATGAAAGCTCGTGGCTATCCCGTGTCCGATTTCGAGCAACGTGCCGCCGACATTTCTGTCGACCATCCCCGCGTGGTAGAGAACTACCGGTCTGCGCATGAGATTGCGCTGCGGGTTGGCAAAGACGAAGCAACTACCGAAGAGCTGAGAACGGCGATGATTCACTACCGCTCTCTGTTTGAAGAACTGGTGCAGGCGCCAGCGACGGTGGAAAGGAAAGACGTGGCGTAATGGTGTGCGGCAATTGCGCTCTGGCAACGGAGTGGAGACACAATCGAAGCTTATTACAAGAAGACAGGAGAAGATCATGAAACCAAGCACGAAAGACAAAACCGAAGGCAAGCTCCACGAAGTGAAAGGAAAAATTAAGGAAAAGGTGGGAAAGGCGACGAACGACCCCGATGTGGAAGTCTCAGGGGAAGCGGAAAAGAACGCTGGCAAAGTTCAAAAATGGATCGGCTGTGCGGAAAAGGCCGTCGGGGAATAAAGGACGTATCAACACCGGCTCGCAAAACGCACAGGAGGGTACCATGTCGAAAACCGTCGTGGAAAGAACGGCTGAACACATTGCCGAATCAGCCCACCAGGCTTCTCGTGCAACCAGTGCGGTTGCCGATGCAATACAGGAAGGCGTAGGAGTAGTGAGACGTGGCGCAAAACAAGGCGGCGATGCTGCCGAAGAATTCTTCAATGACACAACTCAATGCATCCAGCGACACCCTATGCTAACTATTGCGGCGATGTTTGCGGTGGGCTTCGCCGCAGGAACATCGATTAGCTGGATGATGAAACGAAGGTAGATCGGGCAATTTTTTCATTTCGGAAAGGTGCGCGGGGGCCTGCACCATTTACTAGAGTGTGTTTCATAAATGCCTTTCAGCTTGAAAGGCGCGTCCCTCAGGGGCTAGGGCCCGTGTTTTTCCAGGCCCTAAACGGCACGGCTAAAGCCGTGCCCTACCCAAAACCGATTTATGAGACACGCTCTACTCTTTTCGTAATCGTACTTGGGGTGATGCTAAAGAACATATTGAGGACAGCCCGAGAGCGTTGGGCCGGCCGAGAACAGGTGGTGGGTGATATGAACGGTGAAATTCAAGCCGCTGGAGAACTTCTGGCGGAGCTACGAGAGGCTTATCACGACCTGCCACAACATATCCGGGTGCACGTCATGCACCTATTGCGCGAGAGCTCCCGGCAGAAGCAACCCCGGCGACAAGCGTGTGAGCTAACCCCAGGCACCGAGGCTGTCATAAGCGTTTTCAAAACTCAGCTTCGAAATCCTTGACTTAGTCGCGCAGCCAAGGGGCTTTCGCCGGCGTTAAACTATCGATCTGCCGAACGCAGTGCCGGTTTGGCCTGGCGGCGGCGGTTCCGATCAAGAAGGTCCTCAGGAATGTTTGTACGCCATAGAGAACGACATCGCGCAGGACGCACTGGCTGGCTGCGCGCGGCGGTGCTGGGCGCGAACGACGGCATCCTTTCAACAGCCAGTCTGGTGCTTGGTGTCGCAGCTGCGCATGCGACTCACAGCAACGTATTGGTCGCAGGGGTCGCCGGCCTGGTGGCTGGGGCTATGTCGATGGCTGCCGGGGAGTACGTGTCTGTCCACTCGCAGGCAGACACCGAACAGGCCGACCTCGCGCTGGAGCGCGCGGAACTCAAAACAGACGACAAGGGCGAGCACAAGGAACTGATGGCGATCTACGTCGCTCGCGGACTCGATCCTGCGCTCGCGAAACAGGTCGCCAAGCAGTTGATGGCACATGATGCGCTAGGCGCGCATGCCCGCGACGAACTCGGCATTTCCGAAACTTTCCGTGCGCGTCCGATTCAGGCTGCGTTGGCATCGGCTGGCAGCTTCGCTGTCGGAGCGGCCATGCCTTTGTTGGTTACTGCCATGGCCCCGGCGGCAGGGTTGATCCCTCTTGTCTCTGGAACTTCACTGGTGTTCCTCGCGCTTCTAGGCGGGTTGGCTGCGCACGCGGGTGGCGCAGGCGTGACAATGGGCGCAATACGCGTCACGTTCTGGGGCGCGCTCGCCATGGCGGTGACCGCAGGCGTTGGGTCGCTGTTCAGAACCGTTGCGTGAGCGGGGCCAACCGGAGGCCGGCACGGTTGTCTGCCACCTAACCAGAGAATGCAGCCGACGGCGTTGCCGCGCCGCAGCTGATGCACGCGGGCAGATCCGGGAATCTCTAAAGGCAGGACTCGAAGAAAACGGGGGCAGGCCGGCGTGCTCCACGACCGGAAGTTTGCAAGGTCTGCACCTACAGGATTCGCTCTACTTGGGCGTCCTACTCCGGCAGTTACGATAGCCGCGCTTCAAATGCGATTAGAGCACTAACTAAGCTGCCGCTGACTTCCGCGTGACTTTCATGAAGCCGTCCATCGACTGTGTCAACTGAGAATCCACTTCGTCCGCGATCGTCATGACATCGGGTAACAGCAAGCTGAAATCCAGATGGCTCAGATTGCTCTGTAGCGTCCCGAATATAGTCACCTGGAGTATTCGCGATTCGTGTACAAGCATTGCCGGAGTATAGCCCTGCAGATATCGCAGCTCGCCGTGGGCCGCGGCGGCAGGGGAAGGGCTGGCATCGCTGTCCTTGTCAGAGGCGCTGGACTGGCTCAGGCGGAAAGCCAGGTCTTCAACCAGCTTCGGAAGATGTCCGGTACGCTCGGCGTCGCTAAGTGGAAGCCAGCTCAGTTCCTTACTCTGTTTCGCACGCGCCAACCACCCTTCGACGATATCAGTAAGGCATCGCTGCAGAATCACGCCCACTCTCTCCTTGCCCAACCGGGCAGCAGGTCTGCGAGTAAGCATCTTTTCGCGAACGAATTCGACGAATCTCCCGACTTCAAATGGTTTCACGATGATTTCGTCCGCTTCCAGAAGGATAGCGGCCATGGCGCTCTGCACGTCGGGGTAGCCGCTGACTAGCAGCGTAAGTGCATCCGGCTGGGAGTGGCGCATGGCGGTAACCACCGTAAAACCGTCACCTGGGTTCGGCATGTGCAGGTCACTGATGAGCGCGTCGAAACTCTCTGTAGTGATACGTTTCAGAGCTTCTGTCACGCTGGCGGCAGCGACCACGGCAAATCCCTTGCGTTCAAGTGTCACACCCATCATGTCGCGGACGGCATCATCGTCATCCACCAGCAGGACTCTATAGGCAACGGGTTGTTCGGCCGGAGTCATACAGCACCGCCTCTCGTATGGCCGGGTACAAAGTACGCCTAAACTACTTGCGAAAAATGAGCAATTGTGAACAGTCGAACCATGGCTGCTAGCCCTACGATCACCATCGCGTGGGTCGCCGCATCCTGAGTCTGACATCTGTCTTAATAGCGATTTGCTTCCTGCAAGACGTAAGGAACACAGTCTTCACGGGCCGTTTTCTTGGATTGTTTTTTCCTCGCGACCCACATCGGCGATTATTCCAGAGTGTACAAAACTGACCATAATGCAAAGTTGAAATCAGGCATACTCGTGAGCAATGCCAGACACAAGCGAAAGAAGAGAGATAACGAGGCGGGTGAATGCGAAAGAAGCGGAAACCATTCAACAGTCCAAGGAACTGGTAGCGAAAACAAAACGGTCTTCCGCGATTGCCGGCGAGAAGAGCCTGGCACGCCGCAACCAAGAACTGAATGGCCGATCTCGTGTACGGAAGAGTGTGCCGTGAGGCACGGCTGACGGAGGTTCCAGCATGACTGCGCAACTTGCTACAGTAGACGATCGCATTTCGGCTCGTGTGGGCGAAGCTGGCGTCATCCGCGACGGGAGCGTCATCCCCCGCAGCGCCAGCGACGAAACGCAGGTTGGCGGCATGCAATTCGACTGCGGATACCTTTCCCCCTACTTCATCACCGACCCCGAACGCATGGAAGTCACCTTCGAGAACGGCTACGTTCTCATTCACGAAAAGAAAATCACTTCCAGGGAGGACCTGCTCCCGCTGCTTGAGCAGATCGCAAAGAGTGGCAGGCCGCTGCTCATAATCGCGGAGGATGTTGGGAGCGAGGCGCTGGCTGCTCTCGTCGTGAAGAAGCTGCGTGGCCCGCTGCGAGTTGCGGCCGTCAGGGCTCCCGGCTCCGGAGGTCAGCGCAAGAGTATGTTGCAGGACATTGCCCTTCTCACCGGCGGCAACGCCATCACCGAAGGCTTCGACATCCAACTGAAAAACATACAGATTTCCGACCTCGGTCAGGCCAAGAAAATCACCATCGGCAAGAACCACACGGTGATCGAAGGCAGGGCCAAGTACGACTGGCTTTCCTTTGAGCCCACGTTGCACTTGCCCGAAGTGTGCAGCTCATCGATAAGGATAAGCTCGCCCGCATCAATGCGACGTGGGTCGCTCAGCGCGATGCCTCCTGCAAGCCGCATCGAGCTGGCAAGCTGAAGAACAAAGAAACAGTCGCGAAAGGAATCGACAAAGCGGTGGGCGTTTGCATCGGTTTTTTCCATGGGCAAGACGTTGGTGAGATGGTGGTGGAGTTGGCTTGAGCCCGGGCCTCGCCGGTTTTCTTATGAGCGACATCGTTCTGGAAATGAAAAGCCTTACTCGCCGCTTCGGCGCATTTACGGCGGTTGATGCTCTAACTCTTTCGGTCAACGCCGGTGAGGTCTTCGGCTTGCTCGGCTCCAANNACGATCAAGATGCTCACCACGCTATTGGCGCCTTCCTCGGGCGAGGCGCGCGTGGCCGGTTTCTCCATAACCACCCAGGCGGTCGACGTTCGCCGCGCCATAGGTTATGTACCGCAGGCGGTCTCCGTCGACGGTTCGCTCACCGGCTACGAGAACCTGCTCATCTTCGCCAAACTCTACGACCTGCCACACGGCGAGCAGCAGTCGCGCATCCGCGAGGCATTGGAGTTCATGGGCCTGACTGCCGACGGCGGTCGCCTGGTGGGGCAATACTCCGGCGGCATGGTCCGCCGCCTGGAAATCGCCCAGTCCACGCTGCATCGACCGCGGGTGTTGTTCCTCGACGAGCCAACGGTCGGGCTGGACCCGATTGCGCGCGACGCGGTTTGGAAACATCTCGTCGATCTCCGGACCAACTACGGAACGACCCTGTTCTTCACGACCCATTACCTGGAGGAGGCGCAGAGCTATTGCGATCGCACCGCGATCATGCACCTGGGTAAGCTGGATGCGCTTGGCACCTGCAAAGAACTCGAGGCCTCGCTGGGCGGCGACGGCCACACGCTAAGTGAGGTCTTCGTCCACTATGCCGGCGCTCTTGATTCCGGCGGCAACCTTCACGACGTAGGCGCTGAACGCGCTACGGCCCAGCGCCTTGGGTAACCCCAGCCCTATGACCGCCACTTTCATCCACCCTTTAACCGGCTTCATCGAGAAGACGTTCGTCATCACCGAGTTTGAGTTGCGCAAGCTGCGCCACGATTTCACGGAACTCGTCACTCGCGCCCTGCAGCCCGCGCTTTGGCTGCTCATCTTCGGGGAAGTGTTCTCACGCAGCGGGGCGAT
>PLIC01000237.1 GCA_003139995.1 Candidatus Acidiflorens stordalenmirensis
TGATACAAAAAATGCTCTAGCGGGAGGAAACTCTGTTCGTAGCGCCGAACCATGTGGTCGCTGTAAATGTCCATGGAGCGCCAGAAATTCATCTCAGGAACGTCGGAGGGCCGGGGATCTCCGGAGTAGAGCGAATCGAACACCTCAAGCCAGCGCAGATCCGGAGGGTTACGGAAAGGGAAAGGACCGGTGGTGGATTCGACATCGCCGCCGAAACCATTGAAGGCCACGAGCACAACATCGGGATTGCGTCGGCGGAATTGCTTCAGCGCTTCGCGAAGGGCATCGGCATTGCGCGCGCGAATTTCTTCGGGAGTCTTCGTCTTCGCGGTTTCGGGAGTGGCCGCCCCGAAGTCCACAAAATCGAACTTGTACATGCGAATGCCGCGGTCGTACCAGTATTGCAGCATTTCCATGAAATTGGGCAGGAAGCCCCCCTCGAAGAACGACATCGCATCCTTCTTCTCATTCAGTGAGTTCTGCCATTCTGGGATGGCGTTGATTTTGACCAGCGTGTTGGTGCTGACCCACAGGCCCAGCAGGATGCCGTTCTCCCGGCACTTGCGGATCCAGGCATCCGGCCCATGGGGCCAGTTCGGCTTGCGCCAAGTGCGATAGCCGCCGTCAGGGTCGAACCAGAAGGCGTCCATGGTGTAGTAATCGAAGCGGATTCCGAAGCGGCGCAGGCGTAGGATTTCGTCCAGTTCTTTCATCGCCAGTTGCTCGGTCAGCGGAATGTTGTCGGAAAGTTCGTCGTAGGCGGACCAGTTGTTGTAGACAAAGATCGGATCACGAGCCAGGGGAGCGCCGGGAAGGCCGGCAGCCGCATGGCTTGCACCGATGGCAGTGTCTTGCGCGGCATCCTTTTGGTCGAAGGCAGACTTATGCGGACCGGACGGCGCTGTCTGCGCGGTGCTTTGAGCAAAACCTGAGTTCGCGGCCAGCAAAATGACAAGTACGAACACCGCGATCAATCGCTTCATAAGGATGCTACCCTTCCGTTGTTTAGGCTGACCTGCCGTGATGCGGATGTTCCGAAAGCAAATGCAGGGAACATTACGTCGACCCCCTGAAACAGCATATTCCCAAATAGTTCAATCGTTGATCCACTCCGCCTCCTGACCCAACTCTCTAGGGACCATACGCCTGTAAGTTCCGCATCGAACTTCAGCGGGCACACAAGGTCGGGGAGTTGCCGCCTGCCACGCTTCGATTATGCTACCGAAAAATCAGGAGAGAAAGTAAGCGTTTACTCAATCGCACCCTTTCGCGCACTGCCGCACAGCCGCAAATGGTCTGCATGACAGACGAGGACTCGCCAACAGCAGTAAGATGGTGGCGGGCGGAGCGAGTTTGTCCAGTTACGATCGGAGTCGCGCCCGGTTTCTCCGTTCCCGTCTGCAGGCACGGAGCGAGTTTGGACGCGCGGAGCTCAAAAGGGGGTCCTTCGATGAAATTCCCGCAGTTGTTCTGGGTTGCTTTGTTCCTGCTTGCCTCTCTGGCCTTCGCACAGCACTCTCCGGCCTCTTCGCCCGCGGCATCGCGGCTCGCGCTGGCGGAGGGCTGGACCCTCCAATCCTCCAGCGAAGTCGAGCAGACGGGCGAAGTCCTCTCTCAACCTGGTTTCCAGCCCAAAGGCTGGTATGAAGTAAACGTGCCCACCACCGTAGTCGCCGCGCTGGTGAAGCACAAGGTGCTGCCCGACCCGTTTTTCGGCATGAACCTGCGGCAGTTTCCCGGCATGGGCTACCCGATTGGCGACAATTTTTCCAACCTGCCCATGCCGCCCGACAGTCCCTACGCAGCCTCGTGGTGGTATCGCAAGACCTTTACGCTGCCCGCGAGCGACCGGGGCAAAACCATCTGGCTGAATTTCCTGGGCATCAACTATCGCGCCAATATCTGGCTGAACGGGAAGCAGATTGCCAAGGCCGAGGACGTGGCCGGGGCCTGGCGGACATACGAGTTCAATGTCACGGATGCGGCCAAACCCGCGTCGGAGAACGTGCTGGCCGTGCAGGTCTATGCGCCAACCGAGAACGACCTGGCCATCACCTTCGTGGACTGGAATCCGTCGCCGCCCGACAAGAACATGGGACTGTGGCGCGAGGTTTACGTTGCAACCAGCGGCCCGGTCGCGGTGCGCTATCCCGCTGTAGTCTCGCACGTGGACGCCGCGGGCAATGCCCAACTGCTGGTAACCGCGCGGCTGAAAAATGGCACGCAGCAGAGTGTCAAGGGCACCCTGAAGGGAGCGATTGAGAAGGTCGAGTTCTCGCAAGACGTCGAACTCGTACCCGGCGAGAGCAAGGACGTGGTCTTCGACTCGACCGCATTTCCCGCGCTGAACTTCCACCAACCGCGCCTGTGGTGGCCGGCTCAGATGGGCTCGCCGGAACTCTATCCGCTGCGCCTGCGCTTTGAGGTCGGCGGCAAGACCTCGGATCGCACGGAGACGCAATTCGGCATCCGCGAAGTCACCTCGGAGTTGAACCAGGATCAGCGGCGGGTGTTTTCCATCAACGGCAAGAAAGTGCTCATCCGGGGCGGCGGGTGGTCGCCCGACATGATGCTGCGGGAAAACTCGCAGCGGCTCCAGGACGAGTTTCGATATGTCCTCGACATGGGACTGAACACGATCCGGCTGGAGGGCAAGCTACAGACCGAGGAGTTCTTCGATCTGGCCGACCGGCAGGGCATCCTGGTGATGGCGGGCTGGTGCTGCTGCGATTTCTGGGAGAGATGGCCGCAGTGGAAGCCGCAGGATTTCGAGATTGCGAAAGCCTCGCTCACCGACCAGATCTACGGCCTGCGCAGCCATCCCAGCATGGTCATGTGGCTGAACGGCAGCGACAATCCGCCGCCTCCGGACGTGGAGCAGATGTACCTGGACGTCGAGAAGCAGGTGCACTTCCCCAACCCGATCATATCTTCGGCCACGGCCAAGCCCACCTCCGTGACGGGCGAGAGCGGTATGAAGATGACGGGGCCGTACGAATATGTCGCGCCCTCCTTCTGGGGCGAGGACAAGATCAACAGCGGCCATCAATGCAGCGCGGGCGGCTGCGGCGGATCCTACGGCTTTAACACCGAGACCAGCCCCGGGCCCGCGGTTCCTCCTGTGGAGAGCCTGCGCGCCATGCTGCCCAAAGACCACCTGTGGCCCATCGACGAGTGGTGGAATTTCCACGCGGGCGGGGGCGAGTTCCAAAACCTCCAGATCTATACCAACGCCTTGAACACGCGCTACGGCAAGGCCGACAGCCTGGAAGATTATGTTCTCAAGGCGCAGCTCATGAACTACGAGGGCATCCGGGCCATGTTCGAGGCATACAGCCGGAACAAGTACACCTCGACGGGCGTGATCCAGTGGATGCTGAACAACGCGTGGCCCTCCACCATCTGGCACCTGTATGACTACTACCTGCGCCCCGGCGGGGGGTATTTTGGCGCCAAGCGCGCCATGGAGCGGCTGCATCCGCTGTACTCCTACGACGACCGCTCCATCTACTTGGTCAGCAGCTCCTATACCGACGCCCGGGGTCTGAAGCTCTCAACCCGGGTCTATAACCTCGACATGTCGGAGAAATTCAGGCAGGACTCCGCCCTGAATTCGGCCGCCGACGCCTCCGGCAAGGTGCTCACACTGCCCGACATCCAGGGCCTGAGCCCAACGTATTTCCTCAGTCTCCGGCTGGAAGACGCGGCGGGCAACGTAGTGGGATCGAACTTCTACTGGCTCTCTACCAAGCCCGAGACGCTGGACTGGCAGAAATCGAGCTGGTACACCACGCCCACGTCGTCGTTCGCCGACTATACGGCGCTCAGCCAGCTGCCGAAAGTGAAGTTGCGGGTAACCAGCCGCAGCGAGCGCAAGGGAGAGGAATCGCTCACTCACGTGACCCTGGAGAATCCCAGCAAGGCGCTGGCGTTCTTCGTACGCCTCAAGGTCACCAAAGGCGCGAAAGGAGAAGAAATCCTCCCCGTAATCTGGCAGGATAACTACATCTCGCTGCTGCCCGGCGAGAAGCGGGAGATCACGGCCTCTTATCGCAGCGCGGAGCTGGGCACGGCCCAACCCGGCGTCGAGGTGAGCGGATGGAACGTGCAGTAGTTTGCCAGAAAACGGAATGGCCTCCGGTTCCCGAACCACCACGACCTTGAATCCGCCGCGCCTGCGGCGGACTGACCCTAGCCGACGAACCCACCTGGTACGACTCGACCTAAGGCTTGGTGCCCTAATGCGAAGAAGCCGCGACCTCGATCAACTTCTGAATTGGGGGGGCGCCACCATCACGAGCAGGTTGGCCCGTGGCTTCATCGACCGGTCCACCACCGCCAATTGCTCGGTACGCCACGCGTCCGGCAGTGGCTGATTCTTACCGATGCTGTCGAGCGCCTGCAATCCAGCTGCGGCAAGAGCAGCAAGGTCCCCGGACAAAGGCTTGTCTTCCGCCAGAATAAATGAGCGGTCCAGAACAGGTTGGAGGTTCGCGTCGTTGTCGCGCCACTTGACCAGCGACGCCCGGATCTGCGCCTCGGCGGCGGAATCTTTGTAGCCGCTCTGGAGGTAGCTTTCGACCATCCCCGCGAATTGCCGCGCCACCGCGCTCTCTGGCCGAGCCGCATCCGCCAGCCGGTTCAGCGGCGTGGACTTCACCGGAGGCTGGGGAAAGACCTCCGTCCGCGTGTAGTCTTTCGTGGGTTCTACCACATCGGCCAGGATGCGAAGAGCGGCAATATCGTGACTGCCCGCGAGACGGTGGAGCATCAACGCGTAATTCGACTCGTAGTTCGAATCTTCGTTCAACCCAAACCAGCCGAGACGCCAGCTTACTTCCTCCAGTCGCCGGTACATGGACTTGTTGTCGCGGGTCTCCTGCGGCGACCAGAAGCGCTCGGCAATCGCCGTCAGGCGCGGCCATATCCGCGAATTGATCGTTTCGGGAGCGACGTACTCCGCCGATGCCAGTTGCACTTCGTTTCCTCAGAATACACCGTAGTTGTTGTAATCGCATTATAAAAG
>PLIC01000023.1 GCA_003139995.1 Candidatus Acidiflorens stordalenmirensis
ACTTTCACCACGGGCTGCTAAGGAGTTGCGTGTGGTTTCCAAATGCGCCAAGCCTTAGTACTGGTGCGCAGACAGCGTGGCTCGCAGGTAGAAGCGACTCAGTGGGCTCAGCGCAGTATCCTGCCGCGACGGCTCGGCGGGAGTGCCAGGCATTTAGGGCTGCTCGCGTTGATTGCCCGCACTTTACTCCAAGCCGCGTGCGTGGTCGGTCCGAGATATGCCCGACCGTCCGTTCAAGCTCCGCCCGCGTACAAAGAGATCCCGCAGCAGGTTGCCCAGTCTGAGAGCGAATGGAAGGTCGCGCGGCCAAAACGATGCCGAGAATCGCGGCAAATGGTGGGAAGCCTTCCATGATCCCCAACTAAATGAACTCGAAGAGAAGGCGGGTTCTTCGAACCAAAACATTGCGGCAGCAGCGGCCAATTTTCTCGCGGCGCGGGCCCTGGTGAGACAGGCTCGGTCGCAGTACTTCCCAACGGTCTCAACCAATCCAAGTCTCACGTATTTGCGCCCCTCACCAGCAGAACTCAACGGGCTGACGGGCAGTTCCTCGGTTGTGACCATCAAATCGTACACTGACTACTCGCTACCTTTTGATGCTTCCCGGGAACCTGATTTCTGGGGACGCGTTCGGAGCACCGTAAGGGCGAATGTTTATGCGGCGCAGGCCAGCGCCGCCGACCTGGAGAATGTGCGCCTGAGCGAACAGGCAGAGCTCGCGGTGGATTACTATGAGCTTCGCGCACAGGACTCACTGAAGCAGTTACTCGATTCCACTGTAGTCGCTTACCAGGAAACTCTGGACTTGACCCAAAGCCAGTATCGAGCCGGCCTGACTAATGACGAGGCTGTGGCGCAAGCCGAGGCGCAGTTAAGATCGACGCAGGCTCAAGACATCAACCTTGGAGTCCTGCGGGCCCAATATGAACACGCCATTGCTGTCTTGATTGGCCAGCCGGCATCGACATTCTCCCTTCCCGCACAAGCTCTGGAGTCAAAACCTCCAGCAACGCCCGCAGGCGTTCCGTCCGAACTTCTCGAGCGACGTCCGGACATTGCCGCTGCGGAGCGCAGTGCCGCCCAAGCCAATGCCCAGATTGGGGTGGCGAAGGCCGCGTATTTTCCCAATATCCTATTGAGCGGTTCGGCTGGGTTCGGCAATTCTTCGATCTCCAGTTGGCTCACGTGGCCAAGCCGCTTTTGGTCGGTCGGGCCGAGCCTTGCGGAAACAATCTTCGATGCGGGATTGCGCCGGGCTACGATCCAGCAGTATCAGGCGAATTACGAGCAGACGGTGGCGAATTACCGGGAAACTGTATTGACCTCCTTCCAACAGGTTGAGGACAACTTGGCATCTCTAAGAATTCTGTCTCAGGTCGTCAACCAGCAAGATGCAGCTGTCGAAGCCGCTGCGAGGAACTTGCACGAAGCTACAGTTCGCTACAGAGCGGGAGTCGATCCTTACCTGAATGTGATCGTCGCTCAAACGACTTTATTGAACGACCAACAAACAGCCGTGAACTTTCGGATGCAAGAGATGGTGGCAAGCGTTCAGCTAATCAAGGCACTTGGCGGTGGTTGGAATGCCACGCAGATTCCATCCGGGAAGCAAATTCGAGCCGAAACGTCACCGAGCTCAAGTTCAACGCACTAAGGGAGCTGGTCACGGGGCATTTTGACTCTCCGGCGGGTATGTGATGCGGAATATTAAGAAAATCCTCTTGCCGGTTGATATCCCGATTGCTTCAGTGGGCGTGATTCATCAGGCTGCGACATTGGCCCAGTCGTCTCCTTCCGCACAGGCCATATGCGCCGGAGAGATGCCGGGTGCACGCCGTACGGCATTCAGGTCGCGCACGCGATACGGGGCCTAACGCGCAGCGTTAGGGATGGAACCGGTCTTGGTTGTTTAGAGTGATACAATGCTTCCGCAGCTACTGCACAACCTCCAGAATATGGCGCCTCTTGGCATGAAGCTGCGGCGGAAATCCGCAAGTTATCGAACAGACACCCAGGGCTCCCGACCTGAGCGGGAAATAATAAAAGGAGATCTCTAATGAAACGATTGGTGGTCACGGCGGTATTGCTGTTGCTCTGCATTTCGTTCCCGAATTCTCTGGAGGCGCGCGACAAGGCACCGAGCGTTGACATGAGCAAGATGAACCGCATCTTTCTTGGGTGGGTCGATGTGGACCCTAATAACTTTGCGGAGTTAGGCTACTCCAAGGCAGAATGGCTTGATGTAATTGGCAACGCAAATGCAGTCTTTCAGCATAATTGCCAATCGAAATACTTGACTGGGCGAACCATTACCGCAGCCAAGGACAAAGGGGACGAGAACGCGGCGGGCAACGACCTCTACATCAAGTTTTCCGATGCCTCGTTCGGCAAAAACTATCGCCTCAAACTTTCCGTACACTTCATCGACCCTAAGACCAATTCTGAGATTGCATCGATTCCCGTCCGAACGTACACCGGGCGGCTTTGCGGCCTCGTGAGTTGCCTGGAGAAGGAACTGGACGAAGTGGGCAGGAAGCTGCAATTGGAAGTTGCGGGTAAACCGAAAGAGAATCAGTAGACGGCTGGATCGCAACCTGAACGGTGGTTAATCGAAGGAGATTCTTATGAAGCGATTGGTGGTCACGGCGGTATTGCTGTTGCTCTGCATTTCGTTCCCCACTTCTCTGGAGGCGCGCCACGGTGTAAAGCGTTACCTGACGAAGGAATCGACCGTGGACATGAAAAACATGAACCACATCTTTCTTGGGTGGGTCGATTTGGACGCTGACGAGTGGGCGGTCCACGGCTATAAAACCAAGACCGAGTGGACCGACATAATCAATTCTTTGAACGCAGCGTTCTTACGGGATTTGCAAGTGGCATACTTGCCGGGTCGAACCATTACCGCAGCCAAGGACAAAGGGGACGAGAACGCGGCGGGCAACGACCTCTATATCAGGTTTTCGGATGTTCGGGTCGACTACGACAACTATCACTTGATCCTTTCCATTCACTTCATCGACCCAAAGACCAACTCCGAAATCGCGACGATTCCCGTGAGACCCTATTACGGGAACGATTGGGGCCTCAGGAATTACCTGAAAGCGGCGCTGGATGAAGTGGGTACAAAGCTGGAAGTGGAAGTCACGGGCGAGCTGCAAGGGAAAAAGAAGAAGTAGACGGCTGGATCGCACGGAGTGGCTTACAGCGGATCCAGAGTTGCTGTGACCACGGGCGGCCGCCAAGCTGCGCTTGGCTTGGAGGGCCGCCCCTGCGCGAGCGGCTTGGCCGTCGCTACACTAGCGGGCTAAAAATGCTGAATCCGCTGACGCCGGCCCCGTGGTCAGCCGTTTGCGCCAGGCGAAAGGCAGGCGCTGCTTGAGCAGGCTCCATCGGGTGTCGCGGTAAGGGTCCTGATTGCTGCCGTAGACCGGATGGTAACTGTCGGCCCTCTGGCGCCCCGGTATCTCAATGCCAAAATCGTTCAGTTGCAGGAACTGCCGCATCTGAAGTTTGTATCGGCCTTCGACGCCAAACAGAAGTTCGAGCAACCTTTCATTCAGCCACACGATATAGCGGAAGCCAAACTCCCAAACGTAGGTGTATCCCTTGAAAAACTTCCAGTCCGCTTTGGTGGCGCGCCACATGCCGACGACCTCGCGGCGAATCTTCCAACGCACAAAATTGAGTTCCTCCGGGGACAATTGCTGGGTGCGCACATTGCTGAAGTAGCCGTCATACCATCGAAAATCGGAGAGATTGGCGATGCGTTCGTCCTTTAACATTTCCTCCCGCAAAGGAGTCTTGGGATACGGCGTCATGATCTGGTCCATGACACTGGCAATCCTCATTTTCTTGATGAACTGATAGTTCTCGCGAATGCTCTCCGGATCGTCATCCGGAAGCCCATTGATGATGCCGGCGATGACGATAATGTCTTCTTTCTGCAGGGCGGCCACGCCGCGCTCGATGGTGTCGAGTGTGTTGGGCTTATTCATCGTCCTCAGGTTCTTGACGGACACATTCTCGATACCCAGAAAGATGGATACGAACCCCGCCTGGGCCATTTTCCTCGGAACGTCGGGCCGGTGGGCGAAACCAATCGGACTCGCCTGGGTGGTGAAGATCAGGTTCTTCAACTTCAAGCGAATGACTCCGTCGCACAACTGCTCGAAGCGGTCCATATCAAGGGTGATATTGTCATCGGTGCAAAAAATGTGGCGTGCGCCGCGGCTGTAAGCGTCTTCAATGTCGGCCAGAACGCGGTCCAAGGGGAAGAGACGGAAGGAGCGGCCGTACATTTCGCGGATGCTGCAGAAGTTGCAGAGATGCAGGCAGCCGCGCGAGGTCTCGATGACGTCAGCGCGCCGGAAATACATGTGGAATCCATTGGCGAGACGCTTGTCGCGGGCGGGTATGCGGATCTTGTCTAGGTCTTCGAGCGGCCGCGCCGGGTTGTGGCGGAAGCGGTCTTCTTCTTTGTAAGTAAGCCCGAGGATGTTTTCCATCCCCTTGCCATCGGCCTCGATACTATTCAGCAGTTCTCCAAAGGCAAAGTCTCCCTCACCACGTACCAGGAAGTCCCAAAAGTTAGCATCCGGACCGGCGGCGATGTTCTCGGAAAACAACGTGGCATGATAACCGCCGAGCACGGTTCGAATCTGGCTGTCGAACTGCTTGGTCAAATAGGCAAAGCCGATGGTGGTGTCATACTGAAAAGTCATGGACGTGAAGCCCACGACGTCCGGCTTGAATTCCCGCAAGACCTGCAAGTAGCGTGGGACGGCCTGTTTGCGCCAAACCACCATGTCCGCCACTTTGACGTCGTGGTTATCGATCTGGCCGGCAATCGTTGCCATCGCCACGCTCGGCGGTTCCCATTGCCTGCGCGGGACCCATGGCGACGTCGCGGGGCTTTGAACCAGCAATGCTCTCATTTGGCCTCAACCTGACTTCGTTCGCCAGCAAGATGAAACTTTAACATCTGTGGCAGAACCGAAGACCAATATTTCCAGGTGTGCCCGCCCGGCCCAGTCGACCACTCGTGCGGGATGCCGAGTTCCGTTAGCTTTTGGTGCAAGTCACGCATCGTAGTGAAAAGACGATCGTCCGTTCCACAGGCGAGGAAAAGTCTGGGAACAGGGCCGGGCACGACGATTGTGTGCTTGCCCCGGCCCTGAGAATCGAGTGCCCCGGGCGGCGGCGATTGCGACGGCCAGAAGCTCCACTGATCATCGACGAGCCCACTTACAATGCTGACGCTGGCGAAGCGGCCGGCATAGCGCCGCCCCACATCCAGCGACAGATAACCGCCGAAAGAGAAACCGCCGATCGCCCAACGCTGGCGTTCGAAAGGGATGGCGTAGTGGCGTGAGACCGTCCCCGCGACCTCCTCCGCCACCAGGGTCAGATAATTGGGGTAGGGAAAGCGGTCCGAATACTGGCGGTAAAAACTGTTGAAGCGAACGTCGGGCAGGATCACGATCGCGGGCCGCACCTCGCCCCGGCCCAGCATCTCGTCGTACACTTCGTCCACTTTGAGATATTGCAATAGATACTCCGGCCGGTCCCACCAGCCGTGATTCAAGATGAGTACCTCGGAAGGCGCAACCTTTGTCTTGGGCACCAGGGCCAGGAAGAAGCGGGGCTCGTTCATCTCGTGGGACCAGAAACGAATGCGTTCCACGACGAGGTTGGCGCGCTCCGAGAGGCGCACGACCTCGATCTGGCCAGGGGACAGCGGGGCCTTTTCAAACGGCTCCTTGTGCATTCGCGAGCAGGCGGCCAGCAGCAACGTTGCCATCAGTGTTAGTCCCCGCAATCGGCAATGGTTCCTCACCGCGACACCTCACCGAATTTGCTGTCCGTTACCGGCGGCCACGCCGGCTTTTCGGCTGGCCAGTTTCTTCCGGATCAGTTCTTCGATCCGCTCCACGGTATCCAAGCTATGCACGTCGATTTCTCGCGGCATGAATTCGACTTCGAAGCGGCTTTCAAGAAAATCGACGAGGCCGATCATGCCAATCGAGTCGATGATGCCGCCGGTGATGAGGGGCATAGCGTCCTCGAGAGTGGCCCGTTGCGCGCCGAGCAGAAAATTATCGGCGATGTACTTCCGGACCTCGCTCTTGATCTCCCCGCTCTTGATCTCCATGGTTCAGTCCTTGGTTCAGTTCTGTTACGATTCTGCCTAAAGCCATGTAATCGGTCTTGCCCCGGCTTCCCTTGGGTATGGTATTCAGAAATACGATGTGGTCGGGCAACATATACGGAGGCAGTGTCCGCGCACAGTGGGCTTTGGCTTCGACCAAGGTGACAGCGCCAGCGGAGCGGGCGCGGACAAAAGCAGTTATGACGGTTCCCATCTGCCCATCCTCGGCAGCGACCGCCGCCGCTTCCAGTATATCTTCTTGGCGGAGGAGCGCGGCTTCGATTTCCCCAAGTTCAATTCGGAAGCCGCGACGTTTTACTTGCCGGTCGAGCCGTCCTAGGAAAAAGTAGTTGCCGTCAGGCGCGAGCGAAACGCGGTCCCCGGTGCGGTAATACCGTGTGCCCTCCAAAGTGACGAAGGCGCGTTCGGTCTCTCCAGGGCGGTTCCAGTAGCCACTCATCAGGGAGTCGCCGCCCGCGAGCAGTTCGCCGCTCGACGCCTCCATCGTCACCGTAGCGTAGGGGCAGGGACGGCCAATAGGCAGCGGCTCGGAGCCATCGAAATCGCGCAGCACGCGATACCACGTGACCACATTGGTCTCGGTGGGGCCAAAGAGGTTCGCGAAAACAGCCTGCGGAATCGCGGCCTGCAACCGCGCCACGTTTGGACCGGGAAAAACCTCGCCGGCGAAGAGGATGAGGCGCAGGCCGGGATACCCATGCTCCGCCAACCGTCCCTCCTGTAACATGCCGGCCAGGATAGACGGCACTGAATACCAACAAGTAATGCGGGCCTCGCGCACGAACTGCGCTAAGAAGCGCGGCATCCACACGATATGGCCGGGGACTAGAACGCAGGTGGCGCCGCATAAGGCCATATTGAAAATGTCAAAGGTGGAAAGATCGAAACCCAGGGGCGACGGACATGCAATGCGGTCCGTTGAACAGATCTGAAACTCGCGCGCGGACCATCTTACGAAAGCGCTTACCGCGCGGTGGGAAAGGACGACTCCCTTGGGCCGGCCCGTTGATCCGGAGGTAAACAGAATAAGAGCCGGGTCGCCGGCATCGACTCTGGGCAGCGAGTCTTCTGCTGTGAGAGCAGTGCTGGTGAGAGCCGTTTGCCAAGCAATGCTCGCGCCCGTCTGGCGATCGGTGATTCGCGACGGGAAACTGGCGCCTTCGATCACCAACCGCGCCGCGCAGTCCGCCACGGTTGCTTCGATTCGTTCCTTGGGCCATGTAGGATGGATGGGAACATAGATAGCTCCGGCGAGAAGGGAGGCAAAAATAGAAACGATCGCATCCGTGGTCTTCGGCATCACCAGAGCGATGCGATCCTGCTTTTGAACGCCGTGTTCGACGAAGCGCAGGGCCAGCGCCGCGGCTTGCTCGAATAACTCGCGGAACGAAGTTACCCGATTTTCTTCGACAATAGCCGGAGCATCGGGCGTGGCCGCTGCCGTGTGCCGAAGCCATTCGCAGAGCACGTCGCTTTCAGGCTCGGGCAAGCGTCACCCCCCAGGTGAAACCGATCCCCGCGGAAGCGAACAGCAACAATTGCCCGGGACGAATTCGGCCCTCGCGCCGCATATGCACATAATTGATGACGAGATCACTGGCAAATGTGTGGCCATACTCCGCCATGGGAGTTGGCGGCAGGCCGCCATCGGGCAGTCCCACCATCCTGCGGAAACCCTCGCGGTCGCGGTCGCTGATGTTGGAGTAGATGAAATGATCAACATCGTTCAAGTTGAGGGAAGATGCCGCCAGGACTTTTTGCATCAGCCGGAACAGGTTGAGATAGTAGATCGGCATCACTTCGTTTTCAATGCATACAGCATCGACCTTAATCTCAAGGTGGCCGTTGGCCATGACCAGGGCAATGGCGTTGTGCAGATGGCCGAGCGTCATGGCTTCGACGCCCAGCAGCAAAGGGCCTTCCGTGCCTTGCCGGCGCAGGATAACGGCACTCGCGGCGTCGCCTTGCACGGTAATTGGAAGCAGTGAGCGGTTGCCGTGAGGCGCGGTGTCGCCTGTCACCAGCAGCGCGGTCTGAATGCTTTCATCGGTGCTCATCCAACCGAGCGCGGTCTTGATTGCGAGGTGAAGCGCTCCACAGCCGCCAGCTTTGAAACTCAAATTCAGGGAAGTTTCAGCCCTTAATTCGGCGCTGAGTTTGTGGGCAAACGAGAGATACTGCGAGTTATCTCCGGGAAAGGTGCTGTAATCGAGGATGAGATCGATATCCTGCGCCGTAATCCCAGCTTCCGCGATTGCCGTGGAAGCGGCTTCAAGAACTAAGTCATAGGGTTGCTTGTCGCCGCAGACGCGGACGCGACTTAGTCCGAGGCCTTCCACGGCCTTTCGTCTCGCCTGCGGGCCCAGTGGAGCGAGCGTTGTTTCCACCCGAGTTCGTTCGCGCTCCAAGACCGTTTCCACGGTCTCAACGCCGGGCGGAACGGCATACGCCGCCGATGCAATTCGCACATTCATGTTCAAGGTAACTCCAGCAGAAGAGCTGCGAACCCACTGTCGCCGGACGTTCCTAACGATGTTCCTAACAACAGAGCCAGCCCGCTGCTGGGCCGACTGCTTAAGGCCAGGATCAAGTGGAGAAGAGCGCCCGTATCGGCCAGACCCGCAGCAACGGCCTGCGGCGGGACGACGGCGGCGTTCTGGCCGGCAATCTCGCGAGCCAGGCCGATTGTAGGACTGGTGGCGCAAGGCGCGCCATTTCCGGCACAGATGGTGAGGCTGGGGACGCATCCGCAGAGCATCTGGCGAGCGATCTCCACCGGCTGTCCGCCTGCCACCCAGCAGCCGGAGCGGAAACGGGCATAGGAGTGGGCTTCGGATCTCACTTCGCAGCGGCCCGCCGCTTCCAGCACCAGCGCGGTCACACCTTCGCTGGGCACGAAACCGTCGGCTACCGGCAAGGATTCCGAGTTATAGCAGGCCGGCGACAGTAGGTCTGCTGCCTCGTACCATTCGTAGACGGCGCGCGTAAGCGTGTCACCGGCGAGGACAATGGCCAAGTCTGCCTGCCCGTGGCGGAGCAGGGAAGCGGCTTGGATCAGCGCGCTCTCGCCCGCAAAGCCCTTGCTGCCGACCGTGATATTAGGCCCTCGCAGGTCGTGAAACAAAGCCACGTGACTGGCCGGAGCGTTGGCGAGCGTCTCCGGGAAGGTACTAGGATCGGTCCCGGACCAACCATTTGCGGCAGCGCTTTGGTAGAAGGCTTCTGTGAGTTCAACACAGCCGAAGCTGGTAGCGAAGACTACTGCAACCCGCGATCGGTCCACCTGGCTTAGGTCGATCCCAGCATCTTTAATCGCCAGGGAAGAAGCCACCAAGGCCCACGCCGACAGACGATCCAGACGTCTGGTCTTCAGGCCCGGCACCACGTCTGCGGGGCGAAACGGCTTCACGAGAAACGCTCGCCGCAGCCCGGCGGTCTTCCATGCGGTGATGGCGCTGGGTTCCAACGGACACTGTGCGGTCAGTTCGGGCGGGATCAGTCCGGCGAGCGGCCCATAAGGACTCACGGAACCGATCCCGGTGATGGTGGGCAACGTTGGAGTCATGATCGGATATTCCCGAATATGAGCGCCGTGTTGCTGCCGCCAAAGCCTGCCGAAACCGACATGGCCAGCGGCAGCGGCTGGTGTCGAACTTCTCCGCGCAGCCAGTCCACGCGCGGGCTCTCGATGGGATCGGTCAGTCGCAGAGTCGGAAATAGCGCGCCGCGGCGAACGGCCGTTATCGTGATGGCTGCCTCCAAGGCGCCGGCTGCCCCCAGACAGTGTCCGAAATACGACTTTGTCGAAGATACGGGAACTGGTCGGCTGCGTCCGCGGAAGGCGGTCTCGTATGCCTTGACCTCGGCAATATCGTTCAGCGGCGTGCCCGTGCCGTGGGCATTCACATAGCCGATCTCATCGCAGTCGACCTCCGCCATTTCCATGGCGCGGCGCATGCAATCGGCCAAGCCGTTTCCCTGTTGCTGCGGCGCGGTGGGATGAAACGCATCGTTGGTCATGGCCCATCCACGCAGCACCACTAGAACTTTGGCATTACGCGCCGCAGCCCCGGCGAGCGTTTCGAGCACGAGCACGGCAGATCCTTCGCCCAGGTTCAGCCCCTTGCGCTTCTGGTCAAAGGGCCGGCAGGGATCTGGGTCCAACGCCTGCAGAGAGTTGAACCCGCTCAGCGTGAACGGGCACAGCGCGTCACTGCCTCCTGCCAGGATCATGGGCGCGATTTCGTCAAGCAGCATGTTGGCGGCGAGCGCGATCGCCATCGCTCCGGAAGCGCAAGCCACGGAGACGGCACAGCGCGGTCCGCGAAGGCCCAAATGCTCACCCACGGCGTCGGCCACGCGCGCCACCGGATAGGACGCGGCCCGCGAGAGACCGCCGCGCCGATACCAAGCGGCCGGATCATGAGCGATTCCGGGGTCGATCTCGGTCAAGCCCGCGACTGTGCTGGCCATCACGACGCCGCTCTCCCGGAAAGAAGAGTTCTCGCAATCGAAATCCGCTACTGCGTCTCGAGCGGCCAACGCCGCAAGTCGATCGGTACGGGAATGCCGGGAGGTGAAACCCTCCGCCGGATGCGGCAATTCATAAGCCTGGACTTGGACCTGGGCAGTCGTTCCTGCGAAACCGGGATAGAGATCGTTCGTGGGCGCGAGGCAACACTTGCCCGACAACATGCCTGCCTGCAGGCAGTCCAGCCCGATGCCATAGGGGCTAATAACGCCGACACCAGTAACGACGATGGTTTTCTGGATATCAGTCACAGGAATTGACCGGCCAAAAATCAAAAAAATTCAACCACTGATCGTAATGTGCCGCCAACGCTTTTTCCAGGAACCTGACGGCTTGGCACAAACCGCGCTGCGGGCCAGCGTCGGGGTCGTCGGATGAGATCGGCGGGATCGGATCGCCCATGAGAACGCGGTAGCGCAGCCAACCTTGGCGAACCACGAAACCGGGCAGCACCGGGGCGCCCGACACCTGCGAAAGCAGGAAGGGGCCAAGCGGAAAGGCAGCAGGTTCGGAAAAAAACGGGACATCGGCACTATGACGCCGATAGACGCGGTCTCCCTGGATCGCCACGATTTCGTTTCGACGCAAAGCCTGTAAGAGTTCGACGGTGGCCCGCGCGCCGCCGCTGAGATCTACAATTCTAAGCCGCTCGTTAGTCATCAAATTCCGCAGCATGATCTCCGCCGGTTTGTCCTCGACCAAGCGCGCCACGTTGACGGGCCGGCCGTGCATTTCGAGGAGGCGCGAGGCGAATTCCGAATTCCCCAGGTGCGCCGTCCACACGATGAGCCCGTTGCCCGCGGCCAAGCATTCGTCGATCTTGGCGGCGCCGCGTGCCTTATCCTTGTCCACCAGCATGGAGAGCAGTTGCGCATGGGTGGCCTGCGGGACATAGCAATAGGAAACCATGAAGTCGCAGAACGAATAGAAGACGCGATAGACCTTCCACTGCAGTCGGAGCCCGCGCTTGCCCGAGATCCGCCGCAGATTGCCGGCCACCGCCCGCCGCTCCCGCTTCAACAGGAAGAAGAAGATCAGCGCCGTGACGGCTGCGATGGGGGGCTGAACGAAGCGTGGCATCCACGGTACGGTGCAAAACACAATCCGGTGAGTTAGGACGTTGTGAAAACGGTGCTGGTACCAGCGCGTCAATTTCCGCCCGCCGTCATGAGGTCGTCCACATTGTGAATCACTTTCCTCTTCAACACCGAGTACATGTGAACGATCTCCGTGTCGTTATACCCGATGGAGCGGAGTGTGCGGATCGCGCCGTCAACGGCGGCGGGATTGCTCAGTCCAAAGCGGCGGTGATACTCAAGCTGAATGCCGTGCATATCATGCTTCGACAATGTGGGAGTGCCCACGGGCAGATCGTTGTAAGAGAACCGGCTGGTGAGTTCCAGACGCTCTGGGTCCCAACCGGCCTCTAAAGCCTGCTGGTTGATCGCGCAGCCCGGGAAGAACCGCAAGCAAAAGTGGTAGGGCAACAACGACGGCTTGGGCAGTTCGCTTAACCAATCCAGGGTGCGCTGCGCTAGTTCGCGGGTTTCCGTGGGGAAGCCGTACATGGTCGAAACGTTCACGGCGACGTTCTGGCGCTGAGTATAGGCGATGATGCGCTTGGCCTTTTCCAGATCGAGGCGCTTCTTCACCAGGCGCTGGATTTCCTCCGTTCCAGATTCGACGGCGTAGGTGAACCAGACGGCGCCGGCTTCGAGCGCCCGGTCCACAAACTTCTCGCTGGTGATGTCGGCGCGCAAGCCGTTGACGAAGTAGAGCCGCAGTTTGAGGCCCGCCGCAACAATCAGGTCGAACAGTTCCATGGAGCGCTTCGAGTCGACGTTGAAGATATCGTCGACGACATAGAAGTCCTGGATTCCGTGCTTGGTGTGCAGTTGCTTGATTTCTTCGAAAATGTTGACGGCGCTTCGCAGCCGGATGCCCTTCCAGTGGGTGAAACAAAAGGTGCAATGGTACGCGCAGCCGCGGCTGGTCAGCAGGACTCCCTGCCGCCGGTGATTATATGCGTAACTAAGTTGACGCTGGTACTGGTCCAGGTCGATCAAGTCGTAGGCGGGGAAAGGAAGGCTGTCGATGTCCGCCACTTTGGATTGGTCTTCATTTTCCACCACCCCATCGTCCGTCCGATACAAAAGTCCTGCGATTGAGGGTAGCGCCGCTCCCGAAAGGAGTTCGACGAAAACCCTCTCGCCTTCCCCTTTTACGGCAATCTCCAGTTCAGGCACCTCCTGAAGGAGCCGGCGCTTGTATGCGTGCACGATAGGTCCACCGGCAACGACGGTGGCATCGCTGTGGGCGCGCACCAAACTCGCGATGCGCTGGAGTTCCTCAAGAAAGAAGGCGATGGAGCGGATACCGACGACATCCGGTTGAAACTCGTTCAAGATGCGGATGAAGCGCTCGTCGTCCGGAGCGGACAGAGAGGACTCGACGATGCGGAACTCCACGCCTGGCAGGGCCGCGCGGGCGTAGGACGCGAGGTACATCAGGCCCAAGGGCGGGATATGCACCTCGTAGGGCATAGTAGTCCCCACCCACTTACCCATGTTGTTACTCTCCACCAACAGGACCCGGGCCGGTGGCTTCGTCCTATAGTGGGCCGGCATGGGGGAACTTACTCATGGAGTGTATGTGTTAGGTCCTGGTTGCCGCCATTTTGGATTCGATGGTCGCTGCCAAAGCGTTGACACTCGCCCACGCTTTCTCGTCGAACTTGGCGCCCACCAGCTTGATACCGAAATGCCTCTCAATCTCAAGAATAAGCTGAAGGATATCGATGGAATCGATTTCCAAGTCGCCACCGAGCAGTGGCTGATCGTCGGCGAGATCCTCCGGGGTCAAGTCGGTGATCCGCAAGCTCTTAAGAATAATTGGCTTAAGCTGTTCCTTGACGCTTGCCATGATGTTTATTTGTGGCAGTATAGCATAACGATTAGAGGGGTTTCGCTGTTGCCGTATCTCATCCCGCGCCGGGACAGCCGCCCTCACCGGGGTGGAGCAGCTCCGCAGTTGCCTGCGGCCGCAGCGGCCCTGGATTCGGTAGTGGATCAGCACGACTGACCCACTGCCGAGAGGTTTGCATTATTCCTGCAACGGCCCTGGCGATCATCGTACATCAAGATGTGACCCGGTTCGTTGACAGGACGCGATCTTGCCCGTAGTCTCCAGCTTGTAAATCGGCCAAAACCATCATTGGCCAGTTTGGAAGGAAAATGTGAAAAAGATGCGGTATCGAAGTGCTCTGTTGGCCCTTGGCGTCGCTACTCTTTCGCTTGTGGCGTCCGCTCAGGATTGGCGTAGGAAGCAATTCGTAGCTCCTGCAAATGATGTCTACAAGTCCGCCGTCAGAGTGATTGCGTTACACCATGAAATCGAGTCCAAGGACCCGGAAAACCGTGTTGTTAGATTTCACGTTGGAACAACTGCTTGGTCTTGGGGCTACAACGTGGGATTGCGAGTTGACCCCCAGCCGAATGGCACGTCGCTGGTGAAAGTTGCGATTGAGAAATCAGGTGGACCGGTATTTTCATGGGGCTCCGGCCAGAAGGAAATTTTGAAAATATTCCGCTGGATGGAAGATGACCTAGCAGCATCGAAGCCTGCGGAACCAGTTCCGGCCCGGTAACGGAACACTATCCCTACTGCCCGCTATAAGCTCACCGTATCAGGTGACAAGCCGAGGTTAAACTCAGAAAGCCCCGTGAAGCAACGCCTATTGGATCCAGAAGTACCGCTCTGTCCGCGAGCAGGTCGCGAACCGGCTGGCCACGGAAATGGCCGATCTGCCGGTAGTGGGCGATGAAATAGAGCACCCGCAAGAAGATTTTCCAGCGCAGGGGAGCAAAGTACGCGGGCGTTACTAGGGGCACGGCCCGGCCCTCTTTCACTTCAGCCGCGAAATCCCGGAAACTCCTAGCGTGCGTTACCGAGAGCACGGAACTGGCAAGCAGCAAATGGCTGTCCCCGCCGCCTATCACGGGCTTGTTCACCTGCTTGGCCAACTCGAGGACGCGGTCGTTTTCCTCTCGGCTCCGCATTCCGTTGTACTCGAGAGCATGAATTGCCCAGCCGTACCGCCGCAGAAGCTCTTCCACCGGGATCTTGCGGCGCGGGTCGTTGTCCTTGCCCCAGGGAACCAGCGGGTGATTCAGCACCACCAGACATCCACTGGCGCGGAGTATCTCGAACAAATCGTCCAGCCGTTCCGTACGAGCCGCCGCTTGCAGACTGGCATGGGTCTCCGCCACGCTGGACTCGGGTAAATCCGTAACTCCCATGTGGAAGAGATAGTCCCGAAAGCGAAAGGACAGTTCCTCGCCGAGAGCATTGCGGGGCGCATTTGCGGGATGCTTCCGCAGCAGTTCAACACTGCCGGCAACTTCGTCATGGTCGGTAATCCCCAGATGGACACCGTCGAAGCCGAGAGGTGCGACACCTGCGGACTCCGTGCGCAACACATCCTCAACCGTCAGTGGCGGCCGGTAATAGACCTCGGCATAGTCCAGGTCGGAACCCGGCGCCAGTCCGAACGCCCGCTGCAGAACATGCCGGAACGGCCGCATGAACCACAACTTCACCACCTGGTTCAGTGAGGCCAGGTTCTCAATCGAGTGGCAGGAGTGGTTGTGGGGCGAAACCGCAAAGCCAAATTTCCGCGCTGGCTGGGAACAGGAACGATAAGCATAGTCCTCGATCGCCCAGCAATTGGCACGACTCATCCGCTGTTCCTCTTGCCGTCCCTCTCCGTTGACCGGGAATTCACTATAGCAATCCGCCATCGACCGCAATCACCTGTCCGGTGATGTAGCTCGCCTCCGGAGACGCCAGAAATGCCACCAGCGGAGCCACCTCTTCGGGTTTGCCAAAACGCCCCAGAGGAATTTCGGAGAGCAGCCGTTTCTCCTCTTTCTCGATGTACTTGGCGGACATGGGGCTGGGGACCACGCCCGGGCAGACGGCGTTGACTCGGATATTGAATCGCCCCACCTCGCGGGAAAGCGCCTTGGTGAAGGCGATAATGCCTCCTTTGGAAGCCGAGTAATTGCACTGGCCGGCTTGGCCGCGAACTCCGCTGGGCGACACGATATTGCAGATCGCTCCGCTCCCCTGGCGCATCATGCCCGGCAAGGCCAACCGCGAACACAAGTAAGTGCCGCGAAGATTGGTGCCGATCACTTCGTCCCACTGCTCGTCGGACATAAATGCCAACAGGACGTCGCGGTTGATGCCCGCGTTGTTCACCAAGTAGTCGACCGGCCCGAATTGTTGTTCGATGAGATCGAACATCGGCGCCACGCTCTCCTGGCGGGACAGATCGGCTTTCACGGCCAGCGCCTGTCCGCCGGCGGCGACGATGCGCTCCACCACCTCGGTCGCGGGCTCTTTCGCGTGATGATAGTGCGCGCCTACGCAGAACCCCGCGCTTCCCAGTGCTTGCGCAATGGCGGCGCCGATAACCCCCGAAGCGCCCGTCACTAATGCGGTCTTCTTATCTTCGACCGGTATTTCAGCCATATGTTCAGTTAGCGCAACGGCTTGTAGATCATAAGATAAGCGCCCCAACGGGAGTTATATCGCGCCAGGTTCCCGTCCAGCGCATAGGAAACCGTACCTTGCACTAAGGTGCCCTTGGGGCCGGGGGTATTGAAATTGACCTCCAGGCCGTCAAACTTGCGGAATTGGCTGGACTCCTCCAGGTTGCGCGCGCGCGCATAGGCGTACATCCCATCGAACTTGATGAAGTCCATCACGTTGAAACCGTAGTGCACGTTCCCCATGGCGATGGCATCAAAAGAGTCCGTGCCGCTGGGGATGCCATGGAGGCGCGGCTCCGAAAAGAATGAGGGAAAGTAACGGGAGAACCGATCCAGTTGGTCCCCACCCCAGTAGGAGAAATCAAATCCGCCCTTAGTGAACTTACCGATGTAGTAATCCTTGTTGAAGTCGGCGTCGTAGAGGGTGTAGGCGTTTTGCGGCGGCTGGACTAACAAGGCACTTGGAGGCGGCGTGTTCTTCTTCTGCGAAGAAGAACATGGGTATGGCGGCTGGGTCAAGAAAGCGCATCCGAACGGTCTCCAGCCGATGCGCTCGCCTCTGGTTCCGTGCGCGGTGAACACATAGCCTTTGCGGGTGTATTTTAATTCGACGCCCGGAAGCACGGAGACGCCATTGCGCGGCAATGTATATTGCGGAACGGCGTCGCTGGTTCGGCGGAAATAGTCGAACGCCAAGTACGATGAGGCCGTCAGGCTAAGATGAGTGGTGGCCTGCCAGGAGGCCCGTAGTCCGGTAGTTTCCTCCCAATTCCAAACGTCTCCTTGCGTCAATTCCTGGTTGTCGCTGTACATGCGGTACTCGCCGGGCAGGCCGGAGAGCGCCAAATCCACTGCCAGGCGGAACTTGGGGCCGTACTGTTTCGAAAGGTCGGTAACCAGAATGGGGCCGGCAAAAAAAGTGGAGAGCTGCGCGCCGGTGTGCCGGAAATCGAAATCGGCGATGCTGATGCCGGCAAACGGAATGGGGAAGTTGAACGTGCCTCCGTACATGGCCCCGCCAGCGAGGGACATCATGCGCTTGTCGCTCTTTTCCACCAGGACGCGCTCGTTGCCTTGTATTGCCAGCCTCCGCAGCCCCTGGTCGGTGTCTTGGTACATTGGGTCTTTGGAACTGCGTTCGAACGCGAGTTCGCTGCTGAATTGCGGGGTGTTGATGGCGTAGTCGGAAAACTTCACGGTCCTCTGCAGCACAAAATCGCGCCCCGCCGCATTCAACGACTGCTGCGCCGAGATCGACCGCACTAAGTTGAACTGGTTGCCCTTGCCGTCGGGAACTAACTCGAAATTCTGGGTTTCGACGTTGACCACAATGTTGCTCTTCGAACCCCGTTGGGTCAGGTACTGCCTTACTTCGCGAAAAATAGTGCCGTCGATCCACACTTTTCCGCTGTAAAGGTTCTCGTCTTCGGCCAAGGGCTCGACTCCAACGACGTAACAGAGCGCTCCGTTGACTTGTTCCGTACCCTGGAGCTTGTACTTATAGCGTTCGTTGAGCTTCAACTCGAGGGGCAGGGTCAGCACTTTATCCGGCTCGATTTGCGGCAACGGAAACTCGTGATTTTTGCCGAACTTCACGCCGTTGACGTAAAGCTCCTTCTGGGCGAATTCCATCTGTCCGGCGCGGTTGAGGAATTGCTCGAGCTTCATGGAAATGTCGAACCCCGGGCCCAGATTCGTGCTTTCAAAATGCAGGTTCATGAAAGCGGAGGCCACATAGTTATCGAGCTTCTGTTTCTGGGCTTCGCGGTACTGTTGCCAACGGGCAATGATTTCCTCGACCTTGAGCTCGACTCCGCTTTTAACTTCGACCGTGCTATACATCGTCTTATCGGCGTCGCTGTGTCTATGGACGTAAATCAGCGCATACTCGCTTGTGCAAGCGCATGTCTGCGCCAGGCCCTTGTCGGTCTTGGCCGGCTCGCCTGCCGGGAGCCGGGCGCCAGTCGCGGGGTCGTACCACTGGATCTCGAATTGTCCTTGTTCCGTAGTAACGCCCTGGAGCTTGACCGTCTTGGGGTGGTCGGGGTTCCCATTCACGCGCGCCACAATCACGAGATCCGGCGACTGCCCGCCGCCGAACCACCGGTGCTCATCGTTCCCCACGCCATCCACCGCAACACTGAACGTCGAGGCTGCGGAATCCGCTGGGAACATGTTGCCGGGAATGTAATGCGTCAGGAAGCTGTTCAATGCGCACACCGCGCCTGCGGCCTTGGTGTCTGGGGGTTCGGACCAGACAATTTCAACGGAAGTGCCGGTGGCCGCGAGCGCCGCGGTCAGATACGGTGCGGTAGCTGCGGACATTCCGGCGTCTAACTTGAGGATAAGTGGCTTATTCAGCGCCTGCTCGGCAATCCACCGAGCATCCTCGCGCCAGCCTTGCGAATAGGTCGTACCTAGCAGATCGGAATAGGTGGCAAGCCGCTTTACAAGGTCGCCGTGCCGCCCGACAAACCCGGGCTGGAAAACGAACGCAAGCCGCAAGCCGGCGTTGCTGGCCTTAGCGGTCACCGCCAGGCGCAGCAGCCCGAACGCGAGCAGATCGGGGACCGTCAGCGGTTCCTTGATTTCCACGATAACTCCGCGTACCGCGGGCGCCGAGAGAGGCAGCAATTTCAAGAACGCGTCGACCCGCTCGGTGATCTGTTTCTCGGATTCCTGACCGGTAAGAGAGCCGGCTCCCACAACCACATGGAGCCAGACCTCCGATCCACCGGGAGCTCCCTCGGGCATGTTCTGGACAGCTCGTGTTTGCTCATCGAACAAGCTGGCGGGGCCTTCGTCACCGGCGAACTGGAAAGGCAGCGGTGGCAGCACGATCAATTTGCCTTGGAATTCGCACTGTCCAGCGGCCTTTAAGCCTGCGGCAAGGTTCTGGTCCGTGGGAATCGAGATGGCAGCCCTAGGCAGACCGGCTTCCGCCGTCAGCGGCAAAAGCACAAAACCAGAAAGCAGCAGAAGAGCGGCAATTCGCCCCAAACCTGCCACTTGAGAGAAGAACAGCGTTGCCGAGCCAAGCGACGATTTCATGAATTCAAATCCGATAACTTAAGAATTAGGTAAAACTAGTCGGCTTGCATTGGCTGGTCGCCCTGTACCACCGCGCCATCGGCATGGCCGCAACCCGTCGGCCGGGGCGACGAGTCGTTTTCGAGTCGAGTCAATTCCTCGGCACTGCGGAGCCTGGCGCCCGCGTTGTAATTGCAGAAAGGAATCAGTTGTCCATCGGTAGCGACATACTGAATGATACACCGCTTGAGGCGGCGCAGATTGTAACTGCGAGCGTCCATAAAGTGCATGCCCGCCACGAATATGCCGTTGAAGCCTCTGCGAAACCAGCCTGCGGACCTTCCCTTGGACTTATCCTCCCACCCTTCCAGGCTGCGCAGCATACGCTGGAACGTTAGTCCCTCCGGGGCCTTCCGTTTGTCAAAACATCGCGACAGTCGCCCGAACTGGCGGATGCGCGAAATCTGCCGCTCGATGATGCCCCGATCCGCATCCGGAGTTATCTCAGCCATGCTTCGAAAGAAGCGGTCGAGATCGAAGAAACTGCTAAGACAGAAGGGCTTGTTGTTGTCGTCAACGTAGAAGAACGTGCCGAGTGAACAATGGGCATCGCTGAGGGGGGGGATGGTGGCGTCGCGACGGACGCGGTCGAGGGCACGGCTGATCAACGATATCGAGTTCAGGGGGAACCAATCGTCGGGGAAGCGGGTCAATCCCGTCTGTCGGCCAAACTCGCGGGCCATGGTGGCAAGATTGAAGGGCTCGGAGGTCTCGTCCGCGACTTCGACCCTGCCCACATGCGCGGCCGGTTGTATGCTGATGCCGGTGACGTGGCTGCTGTGTTCGAGAGCGAACTGGAAAATGGGCCCCAGTTGGTCGACGTTGACGCAGCTTGCTATGGTCGGCACCAGGACGATCCGCATGTTCGTCTTCTCGACGTTGTTGACGGCGGCAATCTTCTTGTCCAACAGCCGCTGGCCGCGCAATTGGAGGTAGACCTCGTCGTTGACGCCATCAAACTGCAAGTAAAGCGTGTGCAGGCCCGAATCCTCACAGAGCTTTGCGTAGTCGGGGTTGACGAAGCGGCTTCCGTTCGTGGCTGCCTGGATATGTGTGAAACCCAGCTCGCGGGCGGTACGAAGGATCCCCGGAAACTCGGGGTGCAGGGTCGGCTCTCCGCCGGAGAACTGGATGTGGCGGCACGGCACCGGCCGATCCAGTAGCGACTGGAGCATTTTGCCCACTAGTTTCGTATCGAGGAAGTAGTGGTTCCCGTCGCCCGTGGCCTCCGCGAAACACACGGGACACTTGAAATTGCAGCGGTTCGTGATGTCGATTACGGCCAAGCACGGCTCGTTGTGGCTGGCGGTGGCACAGTCGCATGCCAGCCCATGGGCTGGCGCTGCCTGCTGGGCATCTGGAAAGACCAGCTTGTTCCACTCGTCCAGCCTCCGGTACAAATCCGCATCGGAGAAGATCAGGGAGCCGGTGGATTCGTGGCATGAACACTGCGGACGCTGATAGACCTTGCCTCCTTGATCGACGATCACGGAAGTAATCGGCTTGCCGCACTCGGGGCAGCGCGACGAGATCGTGTCGATGGTCGTATCGCGGACGTGCTGCTTCATCGTAAATTTTTCATCGCGTTGGTTTTGGTTGCCTCAAGTATATACGAACATTTGCAGGCGACCCGTGCCAGATGGGATTCAGCGGTCCTCTCGTGTGAGAACACCCAATGTGCTCGCGTAGGAACGGCCGCCCTCGGCCGTCCAAGCCGAGCGCAGCTCGGCGGCTGCGTGTGGTTACAGCAAATCTGGATTCGCTATAAGCACTCCTACAAGCCCTCAATCCCAATCCACCGTCGCTTGTATCGTCTGGCGCTGCGCTCTTTTCTCTCCCCCCAAGAGAATGACAGCGGGAACCAGCCAGAGGCCGCCAGCCAATGCCAGAGCGACGCCCAATGAAGTTACGAGACCCATCTCGGCAAGCGGCGCGAAACTGGAGGCCATGAGCGCTCCGAACCCGACGATCGTAGTCAGGTTCGACTGAATCAGCGCCGCGCCCGAAGCCTTCGCGATCGCGAGAATCCCGTAGCGCTCGTTTTCCAGGTAACGGCGGACTAAGTGGATACCATTATCGATCCCAATGCCGATAATGAGCGGGATCGCTGTAATGGACATGAAACTGAAGTGGTGTCCCACCAAGTGCAATAGCCCGAAAGTTACGATGATGGCGAATATGATCGGCATCAACACGACCAGCGACACGCGGAGGTTGCGGAAACAGAGATAGACGATCAGGACGATGGCAGCCGCCGTCCACACTAACGCCCTGCGGCTGTCGTGAAGAACTCGGCTCTGCATGTCGCGGTTGATCTTGTCGAAAGAGAACTCCACGAACGGACCAAACTGATTCCGCCAGGACTCGATGACAGTCTCCGGAACCACCTGGATAGCATTGGGGTCCGTGGCATAAAAGGCGATGGCCGCGACGTAACTGCCGTCACTCGTCTTGCGAATGCTGTTGTCGAGCAACCCGGCAGGCAGAAACTCGGCGGCCTTTTCCAGGGTAATAGGTTCATAGCCGTGTCCTAGGGTTCGCAGCCGCTCGATAAAAGGCTGCTGCGGCCCTATTCGAAAACCATTCTCGCGGAGCGAATCCTCAAGGGCGCGGGCGGATGCCGCCAAATTGATGCCCGTCAGCGCGCCGGCCCGTTCGTTCTGCGTGCGGGCTGAGGGCAGCAGGTCCGTGGGAGAGAAAATGGATTTGAGGACGCCGCGCTGCCGATAGGCTTCTAGACCCGCCGTCAGCTCTTCGGCCCTGCGCAGGACTTCCTCCTGGCCACCCGCGATCAAGAGCACGTTGGGGCTGCCCTCAATGCCGAACTTTGCGGAAAGGCGGTTCTGCGCGGCAATGGCTGGGTTGTCGGCGCCACCATTGATCTCGAAGCGCCCTCCAATCCTGATGGCAGGCAGAACCAGTAATGACACCAGAAATATGGCCAACGAAAAGGCAGCGACGAGGCGGGCGTGCTGGCCCACAAAATCGAGAGATTTCCGCGCCAGCAAAGGAAGGAAGCGGAAGGTAATGGCCTCCGGCGCGCGCGGTTTCGAGAACCGCCACCAGAGCTGCATCAGCGCGGGAACGGTCAACAGAGTGTGGAACATCATCATGAACATTCCGACGGTGAGGATGAACCCGAACTCCGCCAGTGCCTTGAAGCTGGAGGTCGCCAGCGCCGTGGTGGATGTTGCCGCCGTTAGTATGCAGAAGAAAACGCTAACTCCGGTGGTTTCGAAGGTGCGAAACACGGCCTCGTTAAGCGTCCCGCCCTTTGCCCATTCCTGCGGCACCCTATTAAAGAAATGTACGACTTGGTCGTCCCCCAGTCCCGCGAGAATTGCAATAAAAGACAGGCTGATGAGATTTACTTCCCCAGGATAGAAACTCGCCACGCCGGTAGTCCATAGAATGCCCAGGCCGGTGGGCAGCAGCGACAAAAGCAGCAGCGGAATTCTCGGATAGATCAGCAGGCACAACACGAGATTGCCGGCGATCGAAATCAGAGAAATTCGGCGGATATTCCTTTCGATGAACTTATGGTCTTCCTGCGCGTAAACGTAAGCGCCGGCCGCCGTGGCCCGTACGCCGGAGTCCCGGAAGGCGGGTTCTGCGCTTATCGACTGGATATGCTCCCGCGTCCATTGCACGACTTGCTCGGCGAACTTATAGTCCACGGCCGACTGGCGAGGCTCGGCAATGATGAGCAGTGCCTTGTGGTCCTTGCTGAAGAATCGGTTCCCAGATCCCCAGGTCAGGTCGAAACTGGAGAATTGCGAGAACCCCCGGCTGTTGCGCGCCGCCACTTCCATGAGGCCAAGAGGGTCGGCGACGAAGTAATTAGTTCCTAGAGTGGAAAACGGCGTGACCAGTTCAGTTGCGGCGCGGCGAACGGTTTTGTGAATCTGTTGCGGATACAGGCGCCGTTTAAGATCTTCCGTTTGCTCTGGCAGGACGAATGACGGAAAGTTCCAGGTAAAGAACCGCACAATGTTGAGCAGTTCTTCTTCCTGCAAGCCGCAGCGCGCCTGCTTGAACAGCCCGCTGGACAGCATGTCGGCGGTGAGACGGTCGGCCATTTCCTCCATCTCGCCGGTGGTGTCCGTTCCTCCCTCCGGGGCCTCGATCAGCACAAAGAGCTGGTTGCCATAGCCCAGTTCTTTGCCGATCTGGCTCGCGGCCCGCCATTGCGGGTCGCGACTGCCAAACAGGTCTGTGAGGTCGGTACCTGTGCGCAGGTTGTGGATGTTGGCATATAAAAGCAAGGTCAGGACCAGGCTCAAGGCTGTCACCAACCCCGGATGACCTACGACCAAGCGCGCCACCAAGCGCATGAAACGGACCATCATGGCGCGGCCTCGGCTTCATTCAACGGTTTCTTCGCAACGAATTTCTTCGCGACGAATAGGATGTGGGCCAGAGGCAAACGGTTTCGGAAGCGGCGCTCTTCAACCTGCATGCCGGCGTTCTCCAGCACACTATGGTACTCGACGGCCGGAAGCATCAAGGGCCGGACGCCAGCGCTCCCGCAAGCGAATATTAGCCGGTCGAAAGCCATGGTGATTCTCGACCACAGGCCGCATTCGCGATCATGGACCCGGAAAATCAGTACTCCCTCGGGCGCGAGCACCGAGCAGCACCCTTTCAGCAAGGCCAGTTGCTCATCGGCGGGCAGATACTGCAAGACATCCAGAATCAAAATCAAACCGGCGGGCGGAAGGTCGAAATGACGCACATCCGCAACGCTCAGGTCTGCGTTCAGCGCGCTCAGAGCCTCGCGAGCGACTGCGATCCGATGCGCATCCAAGTCGCAACCGACCAAGCGCCGGCTGCTGTCGCCGAAAGCCGCAAAACCGAGGGCCATGCCGTAGCCGCAGCCGAGATCCACTACCGTTCCCGATCCCAGGTTTTCGGCAGCAAGCAAGCCGAAGATCCGATCAAGCCGCAGTTTCCATCGGACGAACCCACGGTCGCCCCACGCGCATCGGGCAAACATCCGCTTCACAAAACGCACGCGGTCCCGCAGTTCCCGGTTGGCGGCAGCCTTCCGATGAAGATGGATCACAACCGCGGTAATCGCCGCCCCAACGCCGCCAACGAGTATCCCCAGCGGTACGCTGCCAATCACCCAGGCTAGAAGCTCTTCTTTCAAGTGCAAGTGCGCGCCAGCCAGGGCGGACAGGTTCAATGGCCGGAATGAGCCGCCGCGAAGAAAATAGCCGAGTTCCACGGAGGACACGACAATCACGGGCTGGAGCAGCGGATTGTTGATGAAAGTACCGGCCACGGTTAGCGGCTTGTTAAGCCTGAAGAGCAAAGCCAGACCCACCGCCGCCAGGGTTTGGAATCCGTAGATGGGTACGATGCCGATGAAGATTCCCAAAAATACGGCGGCGGCAGCTCGACCAGGGTCAAGCCTCTCCTTCAGCAAGGCGGTTACGAACTGCCGCGCGCGAGTCTGAAATCTTCGGATCACCGGGTGGCCTTTTCCATCGTCAGCACTGTCGCCCGTTCCGTCATCCGCTCGCCCATCAGGCCGACACCACCGACAACTCGCCGCTGGCTACGATCTCCGCGTCCACCCACACCGTGCCGCTGATGTAAGCCATCTTCCCGGCGTCGGTCAGCTTCCTGGTTTCAATGCGCAGTTCCTGCCCCGGAC
Source organism: Candidatus Acidiflorens stordalenmirensis (assembly GCA_003139995.1). Taxonomy (GTDB): domain Bacteria; phylum Acidobacteriota; class Terriglobia; order Terriglobales; family Acidobacteriaceae; genus Acidiflorens; species Acidiflorens stordalenmirensis. The sequence goes on from PLIC01000023.1 coordinate 25,011, forward strand.
TTACTGGCTTGAAAAACTTGAAGCGGTTTACGGCCGCAAGCAGGGCCAGTCCTTCCCCAGTTCTGGCAACGCCCTGCGGGGCCGCCGATCCCAGCATCACTCCCGCGGTCTGGGCCACCGCTTCAATCAGAAAAACGCCCGGCAGAATGGGCTTGGCGGGAAAATGCCCGGCAAAAACCGGATCTGCCGGATCGACGAACTTCACGGCAACACAGCGAACTCCCGGCTCCAGTTCTTCGACCCGGTCGATCCACAAGAACGGAGGGCGATGAGGAATCATCGTCTCGATTTCGCTGCGCTCGATCACTTTGGTCTGTACACCTCGAACGTGCCCGCCGGAATCTTCGGGTTCACAGAGCTGACGTCGATGGCGAAGACACTGTTCACACCGCTCTTGCCGTCGACCTCCAGCGAGCGGAGCAGGAAGTCCCGTTTGTTCATCTTCACCACAACGTAATTTAGGCGGCGGCGAAATGCGTCCGATCGGGGGACGAGCTTCATTTCGTAACCCCGGCTGTCCTCCTGCGCGGTGATGGTGAAATTCTTCTTCAGGTTTGCGATGGAGTTCTCCCGGCTGAAGTAGGACTGTGCGCGGCGAACGCTGCTTCCGACTTCGAGAACCTCCGTCTTGCCGCCCATCGTAACGTTGAGGTAGTTCTCGTTGAAGCGAATGCGCATCGGGTTCGGTTCGAAGTATTCCAACGTGAATCGCTTGGTGCCCTCGGCGCAAAACTTGCCGCGGAGCACCATGGGCTTCACCATCAGGCTGGAGGTGCGGGTTTCGATGATGGTTCCGCAGCCACTCGTGTATTTCTTCTGCGCTTGCTGAACGCCGTCCCAAATGCGCGTCAGCAGATCGTCGGACTGCGCAGCCAGCATTCCCGGGAAAATCAAAAACACCAGGAGCCAGCATGGTCTAGACCGCAAGATCACGTCACGCTCCCAGAAAGCGAAATGCGAGCGACCAAAGGCAGATACGCACCGTGTCACGCACCGGCTTCATCTTGGAGCGCGCCTGGCCATCGTCGTAGACCGTACGGACGGGAGCGTGCGCGATGGTGCAGCCTGACCGGGCCATCTTGATCAGGACCTCCATCTCGAATTCGTAGCACCGGCTCCGCAGTTCGGTCCCACAAAGTTTGTCCAAGCGGAATAGCCGGAATCCGCTCTGGCTGTCCCGGATTTTGCAGCCGACGAGCGCCGAGGCCAGCCGGCTGCCAACGGTGTTCGAGAAATAGCGAGCGCGAGGCATGAGGGCACGATCGAAAACGCGCGCGCCAATGACCAGGTCCGCTCCAGTCTCTTCGGCGACGCGAAGCATGACCGGAATGTCTTCCGGCAGATGCTGACCGTCGCCATCGAGAGTGATCGCGTGTGTGAAGTTGTGGGCGCGCGCGAAAGCGATGCCGGTGCGCAGGGCCGAGGCCTTGCCGCAATTGCTGGACGATTGCAAACATGTCGCGCCGGCAACCCGGGCAACTTCCGCCGTCCCATCGCTGGAGCCATCGTCGATCACCACCACCTCTGCAACATGCGGTCTGGCCCCCGCAACCACTTTGGCGATGTAAGGGGCTTCGTTGAATGCCGGAATTAGCGCGCAGGTTCGCATGAGGCAGGTTCCAGTGTTCTGTCGCTGACATCCTCCCGTGCACCGGCCAGGACGAATTCGAATCCCCGCTCCCGGAGCTCATCGATGACCCGAGGCAAGGCTTCAAGCATGACATCCGCTCCTGCCGGCAAATGATCGTGCAGCAGGATGATGTCCCCGCTAGCCGCTTTGCCCAAGATGCGCTGGGCAAGAACACTGGAATTCGCAGTGAGTGTATCACGCGTCCGAATGCTCCAAGAAACATACTCGAGTCCCGCGTCCTTGAGATAGGGCCCTAAAAGGGGATGACGCAAGCCAACCGGCGAGCGGAAAAAATGCGGCCGGAAACCACAGCAGCGGCGCACACTCTCCGTGCCGCGCTCGATCTCGGCCCGCAGACATCCAGGCATGAGAAAACAAAACAAAGCGTGGTGCGACCAAGTGTGGTTTGCTACCAGGTGCCCTTCCGCCCAGGCGCGGCGCACGATGTCCGGATACTGGTCCGCGCGCTTCCCCACCACAAAGAACGTTGCCTTCACACCTTTCTCCCGAAGTAAGTCGAGTAACTTGGGCGTGTCTACGGGGTCGGGGCCGTCGTCGAAAGTCAGGGCCACACAACCCTCGCCATCCACCCGCGAGCGGTTGGCGACCAGCCATTGGTTGCGCGGATGAAACAGCAGGTACAGTATGAGCAGCGTTCCGGCGGCATAAATTAAGGCCACGAGAAGGAACCGAGACAGGGTAAAAGGATACAGCAGAACCAATGAGGCGTTAGTCACAACAAACAACAAGAAAAAGATCGCAGGCCTCGCCATATCGCTCGTCCCAGGCCCCAGCAGGCTGCGGAACAGTTCGGATTCGTATCAGGGCATCGCTTTAGCGATACCGCAAGTTTTTCGAGATCAGATGCCCCTTTAGGGGCTGGGCATCGACAATCGTTTTTTCCGCAGCCTGCTAGAGACGCTACGGGAATCGGAGTGCAATTTTAGCATCGGCTCCCTGCGCGGGGAAACCCAAACACCTTGATTGCTGTTGACAAGGATGCGACCGGTGCTGTACACGATGTCTCTTTAGCGCCGGATGTTTGCGCGGAGATTGACATGCCCAACGCCAATCCTAACGACCAGAACTCGAAGCACGCGAAAGGCCAGCCATGACATCCCGCAGCGGAGCGCAACAGATTGGGATTCGCGACCTCAAGAGCATCGAAGACCTCAGCCAGTTGAAAGCAGTCGAGAAAGAAGTCTGGGGGATGACCGACGAGGACGCTTTGCCCCTCACGCTGGCCATTGCCTGCCAGGCGGCAGGCAACATTTTCGTGGGGGCCTTCGATAAGGACAGGTTAGTTGGGTTCGCGTTCGGATTTCTTGGCCGCGAGCACGGACAGCCGATGATTCACTCGCACATGCTGGCGGTGCTCGATGCGTATCGGCATCTGGATCTGGGCTCGCGACTGAAGCAGGCGCAGCGCGAGCGGGCCATGGCCATGGGCGTTCATGAAATGACGTGGACTTACGATCCGCTGCAGAGCCGGAACGCGCACTTTAACTTTTCCAAACTGGGCGTGGTTTCCGATACCTATAAGATGGATTTCTACGGCCCGGAAACTTCCAGCCTGCTGCATCGGAACGGAACGGACCGGCTGTGGGTGCGGTGGGTGCTCGATTCTCGGCGGGTGCGGGATCGGCTGGCGGGTAAGAATGCACGAGTGGAAACGCTCGATGCCATGAAGCTGCTGGCTCCGTTGGTGCGCTTCGATCCCAGCGGGAAACCGGCGCGGGCCGATGTGGCGGAATCACTCGGCCGGCAGCGCGTGAGCATTGAAATTCCGGGCGACATTCTGGAGATCGAGCGTGCGGACATGGGACTCGCGCGAGAGTGGCGCGAAGCGACGCGGTGGGCGTTCTGCGAGGCCATGAAAGCGGGATTCTTTGTGGCCGAGTTCTGCCGTTCGGTTCGCGGGCAGCAGGGGCCGGGGGCGTACTTGCTGCAGCGTGGGACGGTGAGCGAACTGATTCCCGAAGTATAAGAGGAATGCATAGAGAGGCTAGCAAGCCCGTGGTGAAAGTCGGGGAGCAGTACACGCGCGACACCCTTCATGAATTGTCATCCCGATCGGGGTGAGGGATCTGCATTCTGCGGCGAACTGCGGACCCCTCGCTTTGCGAGGAATGACAAAGTCCGGCAAACTGAGAATTGAAGAGCGCAGTCGGGCTTTCACCACGGGCCGCTAGTAAGCGGTGGAATCATTTGATCTCCGGAGCAACGCCGGGAACAGCGCCACCCAACGATTTCCATACTCGAGGACAATCCATGGCCGAAACAACCGTGACGCAGACGAACATCGATTCGGTTCTTGACGAGCAGCGCAGTTTTGAGCCCTCCGCGGAGTTTTCTCAGAAGGCTCAGATTAAGAGCCTGGCCGAATATGAAGCCCTCTATCAAGAGTCGGTAGAGCAGCCGGAAAAATTCTGGGCTCGCGCCGCCGAAGAGCTGCACTGGTTCAAAAAATGGGACAAGGTTCTGGAGTGGAATGTGCCCTGGGCCAAGTGGTTCGTCGGCGGCGAGATCAATCTTTCCTACAACTGCCTGGATCGCCACGTGCAGACGGCGCGCAAGAACAAAGCGGCGCTGATTTGGGAAAGCGAGCCCGGCGAAGTTCGTACCTATACGTACCAGCAACTGTGGAAGGAAGTGCAGAAGTTCGCCAATGTTCTCAAGGATCTTGGCGTCCGCAAAGGAGACCGCGTCGCCATCTACATGGGCATGACGCCGGAGTTGCCGATTGCCATGCTGGCCTGCGCCCGCATTGGCGCGCCGCATTCGATTGTCTTTGGCGGATTCTCTGCGAACGCGCTGGTCGATCGCATTCACGATTCGCACGCCGTGGCGGTGATCACGCAGGACGGATCGTACCGGCGCGGCGCCGAGGTCAAGCTGTTTCCGGCGGTGGAAGAGGCGCTGAAGTCGTGTCCGTCAGTGAAGCATGTGGTGATCTACAAGCGCACAGGCACGGCGATTAACAGCACCCCGGGCCGCGACCACTGGTGGCATGAATTGATGGCGAAAGCTCCGGATGAGTGCCCGGCCGAGCCGCTCGATGCCGAACACCCGCTGTACATTCTTTACACTTCGGGCACGACGGGTAAGCCGAAAGGCATTGTGCACACCACCGGTGGCTACTCGGTGGGAACTTATCTCTCGACGAAATATGTTTTTGACCTGCGCGAAGAAGATACCTACTGGTGTACCGCCGACATCGGCTGGGTCACTGGGCATAGCTATATCGTGTATGGGCCGTTGCAGTGCGGCGCCACCAGCCTCATGTATGAAGGGGCGCCGAATTGTCCTGAGCCCGATCGTTTCTGGTCGATCATCGACCGGCATCAAGTGAACGTGTTTTACACCGCGCCGACCGCCATCCGCACCTTCGCCAAGTGGGGCAACGAGTGGCCGAAAAAACACAAGATGGAAAGCCTGCGTCTGCTCGGCACAGTCGGTGAGCCGATCAACCCCGAGGCGTGGATGTGGTATCGCGAGGTGATCGGCCATAACCGCTGTCCGGTCGTGGATACCTGGTGGCAGACGGAAACCGGCTCCATCATGATCACACCGATTCCGGGCGCGATTGCGACCAAGCCCGGTTCGGCCACGCGTCCGTTCTTCGGCGTCGTGCCGGAGGTCGTGGACATGGAGGGCAAGCCGGTGCCTTTGGGCTCGGGTGGTTATCTCGTCATCCGGCAGCCATGGCCGGCCATGCTGCGAACAATCTATGGCGATCCCGATCGTTACGTGAAGCAGTACTGGTCGCAGATTCCGGGCGCGTACTTTACGGGCGACGGCGCGCGCAAAGATAAGGACGGTTATTTCTGGATCATGGGGCGCGTGGACGACGTGCTGAACGTGTCCGGTCACCGGCTGAGCACGATGGAAGTGGAGTCCGCGCTGGTCGCGCACGAGAAAGTCGCGGAGGCTGCGGTCGTTGGCCGGCCGGATGACATCAAGGGGCAGGCCATTTCGGCCTTCGTGACTTTGGAACAAGGCGTCCCGCCGACGGACGCGCTGAAGGAAGAGCTGAAAAAATGGGTGGCGAAAGAGATCGGTTCGCTGGCCAAGCCCGATGAAATCCGTTTTACCGACACGCTTCCCAAGACGCGCAGCGGGAAGATCATGCGCCGCCTCCTGCGCGACGTGGCCGAGGGCCGGGTGCTGGGAGACACCACCACCCTGGCCGACCCGGCCGTGGTCGACGAGATCCGGCGGCTGTCGGAGACCTCCCCGTCCGACGAGTGACGTCCCCCAACGTCCCGAGCGCCTACGTCCCGACCAATTGGGCATGGCGGGACGGTCCCGTGGAGACCCCGGGCCCGGCCGTGGTGTTCGACGTGGACGGGGTGCTCTCCGACGCGGTCGGCCGGCAGCACTTCATCGAACGGGGCCGTCGCGACTGGGAGGCGTTCTTCAACGCCTGCGGTGACGACCCGGTCATCGGCGAGCTGGCCCGGGTCCTCGAACTGCTCGACCCGCGCCTGCAGGTCATCCTGCTCACCGGCCGTCCGATGCGGGTCCAACCCCAGACGCTGGCGTGGCTGGAGCGCTACGGCCTGCGATGGGACCTCCTGGTCATGCGCTCCCGGGGGGACTACTCCCAGGTGACCTGGTTCAAGCGCGACAGCGTCGACGAGTTACGGGCCCACGGGTTCGACCTCAGACTGGCCTTCGAGGACGATCCCGACAACTTCGCCATGTTCCACGCCGAGGGGATCCCTTGCGTGTACATCCACTCGGGCTACTACGACTGAACGTCGGCCCGGTGAACGTCGGCCCGACGACGCCGACCGGCGAGCAGCCAACCGCCAGCCAGGGCCAACCCGGACAGCACCAGGACCGGTACGTCCCCGAACCGGACATACACCGTGGTCCCCGTCCGTCGTGCCAAGGTGGCGAAGACGACTTGGCGGGCCCCGAGCACCGACCGATCGAGGAGGACGCCGCGGTTGGTGACGGCCGCGCTGTACCCGGTGGGCGCGGCCTGCAGGAGGTCGCGGCCCAGCTGCACGGCCTGGACCTTCGCGGCGGCGATCTCCTGGGTGGGCACCTGGGAGGTGGCATAGGACGAGGTGTTGGTCGGGACGATCAGCAGCTGGGCGCCGGCCCGGACCGACGGGCGCCCGCGGTCGGCATAGAAGATCTCATAGGAGATCATCGCTCCCAGCGGGGCCGCCGGGGTGGGCAGCAGGCCGGTACCGGTGCCGGGGACGGCGTCGAGGGGGACCGCGGACAGGTTGCCGAGGTGGGCGAAGAAGCTGCGGTAGGGCACGTACTCACCGAAGGGCACGCGGTGGACCTTCTCGAACCGTGACACCAGGGCCCCGTCCGGCCCGAAGGCCACCACCTCGTTGCGGAATGCGGTCGATGAGACCGTCTCGGTCACTCCCACCACCAGCGTGGTGTGGAGGGTCCGGGCCAGGTCGGAGAGACTCGCCTCTTCGGGGGAGTCGGACAGCGGGGTGTCCAGGGCGACCACGTCCTCGGGCCAGAGCACCAGTCGGGGGGTGGTGCCGTGATCGAGCTGCTCCATCGTGGCGGTCGCGCTCATCTGCGCGGCCAGCACCGCGCTGGTGTGGATCGGGGACGTTCGGAAGCCTCGTGGCCCGCCGCCCTGGATGGCCGCGGCCGACACGACGCCCACGGCGGGCCCCCCGTCGGGTGCGTGGTCGGCGGCGACGGCTACGCCGGAGAGCCCGACCACCGCCACTGCGGCCACCAGGGTCAGGGTGCCCGCTCCGGCGAACGCACCGGACACGAAGCCGGGCCGACCCCCATGGCCCGACCCGGCCGGCGGCGCGGCATCCACGGTGGCAAATGCTCGGGCCCGAACGCCGTCCCGGGCGGTCCGTACGGCAGCCTCCACGGCGGCGGCCAACCCCACTCCTCCTACGAAGACGGCGAGGTTGAGGGACAGGGGTCCGCCCAGCCGGGCGATCCCGAGGAGGGGTCCGTCGGCCTGCCCCAGGAACACGCCGCCGATGGGAAGTCCTCCGAAGGGCCAGGACGTCCGGACGGCCTCGGCCAAGGTCATGGCGGCGGGGAACGCCATCGCCCGGGCGACCGTGGGCCCGGCTGGCACCACCAGGCAGGCCGCCGCCATGAAGGCCGCCTCGATGGCGATCAGCACGACCGCCCCGGGGGCGGTGAACGAGCGGACCCACACCAGGCCCGGCACGTAGCAGCCGAGGCCGGCCAGCCAGCCGGCCCAGAGCCTGGTCCTGGGACGCAGGCCGCCGATGCGCCACCAGAGGAGGCCGGCGGCCGGGAAGGCGATGATCCAGAATCCCCAGGGTGGAAGGGAGAGTGCCAGGCCCACGCCCGACACCAGCGAGGGCAGGGCCACCATCCCCCTCCTCGGGGTGATCCGGTCGCCCCTGTCCCGGGTCATGGTGACCCGGGATGGCCGCCACCGGGGCCCGGCCTCCCCTCCGGTCTCTCCTGGCGAGCGGGGAGCGAGCGCGGTCGACAGCAGTGGCTCCCCGGTCATCGATCGGGGGCCATCGTCGCTCGAACGCCGCCCGACGCCATGGCGTTCCCGGACATTCAGGACGCCACCGATTCCACGCCGTTGCGGAGGGAGTCCAGCACACGACGCCCGGCGGTCCGGCCGCTGCCGATGCAGGCCGGGATGCCGACCCCACGGAGGGCGGCACCGGCCACCGCCACCGAGTCGAGCTCGGACACCGCCTGGTCGATCCTCCCCACCCTGATCAGATGGCCGACCTCGTACTGGGGGAGGGCGCTGTCCCACCGGGTGACCATGGTGTCGCGCGCGGAGCCGTGGACGTCGAGTAGCCGGCTCAGTTCGGCCACGACCGAAGTGGTCAGCTCGTCATCGTCCAACAGCCTGTGGCGCTCGTCCCCGAACCGGCCCACGGACGCCCGGATCAGCTCATCTCCCGGGCGAGCCAGATGAGGCCACTTCCGGCCCAGGTAGGTCGCCCCGGTGATCAGGGCTTGCCGATCGTCGATGGTGGAGGTGCGCGGCACCAAGAAACCGGTGCCACGCAACGGCGCCCGTATGGCGCCCTCGGGGAAGGACATGGTCACCACCGCCACCGAGGCGTACCGGATGGTGCTCAGCATGCCGGCGGCCACGGGCGCCAGGGGGGCCAGCAGGACTGCGGCCTCGGTGGCCGGGACGGCCACCACCACGCCGTCGGCGGTCAGGGTGCCACCGGTTCCGGTGTCTCCCTCTTCGCCGTCCGTACCGTTCCGGTTGGCTCGGCCGGAACGGCCGGCTGGGTCGGAACGGGCGGCTGGGTCGGAACGGGCGGATCCGCCCAGCGTGAGCTGCCAGTGGGCCGGCACCGACCGCTCGCCCCGGCCTCGCGCCGCGACTCGTTCGACGGCTTCGACCGGCACCCCGGTGTGAATGGTCACCCCGCGCTGCTCGAGCGCTGCGGCCAACAGCCCGGCCAGGCTGGCGGTGCTCCCCTCGAGCGTCCAAAAGGCCGGGGACGGCGCCGCACCGGCAGGCGCCGCCGTGGTCTGTCTTCGCATCGCCCGGCCCAGTCGCCGCATCAGGCTCCCCGATTGGTGGGAGGCCGCGAGGAGCAGCGGAAACGTGGCAGCCGCGCTGAGCTCATCCACACCGCCGGCATGGATGCCACCGACGAGCGGATCGACCAATCGGTCCACCACGGGCCGGCCGAGTCGCGCACCGACGATCTGGCCCACCGACAGGTCGCCGAAGGTCGCGCCGGTCCTCAGGTGGGGAGACACCAGGTCCCTGGCCACACGGATCGACTCCCCCGGGCCCAGGATCCCGGACCGGAACAGGGGCCACCAGCGGGTCGGTATCCCGAGGTTCAAGCCGTCGGGCATCATCCGCAACCGGTCCCTGGCCCAGATCGAGGCGCCCGCAGCTCCCACCGGCACCATGGCGGCGTCGAGGCCGAGCTCGGCACACAGGTCGGTGGCCTCGGGGCGGCGGGCGAGAAACGCGTCCGCCGCCAGGTCCACGCAGCGCCCGGCGAACTCGGTCGAACGGAGCTTCCCGCCGATCGTGTCCCCCGACTCGAGGACGTGGACCTCCGGCTCCAGGTCTGTGTCTGCCCCACCGGTACCGGAGCCGGACACCAACTCCCAGGCTGCAGCCAGCCCGGCGATGCCGCCCCCGACGATGGCCACGACGGGCCTCGACGCGGTCACGCCGGGAGCGGCCCGGCTGAGCCGAGCGCTGCATCGACTGCTCGGGCTCCTCCGTCTGATCCGTCTGATCCCCCCGCTCCGGCCGCGTCCCTTGATCCGTCTGATCCCCCCGCTCCGGCCGCGTCACGGATGACGCCGGCCAGGAGCTGCAGGAACCGGGGGTCATCGTTGAGCGACGGCGTCCGGGCGAAGAGCATTCCGAGCGAGTCGGCCAGGCTCCGCGCTTCGATGTCGAGGTCGTAGAGGAC
>PLIC01000020.1 GCA_003139995.1 Candidatus Acidiflorens stordalenmirensis
AGTAGAGAGAACCGGAGCCCCACAGTCCCGCTACGAAAAGAGACGATTCTGAATCTAGGCGAGTTCCACAGGTGAGGAGCATTCCGCATCGTCGTTCGCCACGCGATTGATCCGAGTGCTAACGGGATAGCACCGCATCAGCCGAGCATCGTAGGGCTTCAGCAGTTCGGACGCCGCAGCCGCGTCCCTCATCCCCGGATCGAGCCACAGGTCGTAGCCGTCTGGAGAAAGAATGACGGGCATTCGGTCATGGACAGGTGAGGTCACGGCGTTTGGAGTCGTGGTCAGGATCGAGCATGTCTCAACGGTCTTGCCGCTTGGGTCCTTCCAGCGATCCCAAAGCCCTGCGAAAGCGAACAACTCTCCGTCGTTCACTTCGAAGCAATAGGGCTGTTTACCTTTCGCTGTTTTCGCCCACTCGTAAAAGCCGTCCGCAGGAATCAGGCATCGGCGATATTTCATCGCATCCCGGAATGATGGCTTGGCGGACGCTGTTTCCGATCTTGCGTTAATCATTCTGGCGGCGGCAGACGAGTCTTTCGCCCACGAGGGAATGAGCCCCCATCGCATCAGCGAGAGTTCGCGGATCGGCTCCTTGGGATTCCGCCGGATGACTGGGATCGGCTGAGTCGGGGCGATGTTGAAGCGCGGGCCCCATTCTTCATCGCCTGAAACGGTGCCGAAGTATTCCTCGACGACCTGCTTCCTCCGCGAAAGTCGGTAGCGTCCGCACATTGGGAGATTATGGCAGATCGAACGGGCGTTCACATTTGGACAGCAGCGAGCGTCACGCACTGGTTGTAGCCGCCAGTCGTCGATTGAGCACAACTCCAACCATGATCAGGCTGAAGATGACCGCCGCGAACAGCAACAACCAGCCCCAATGCTGGGCCGGATGGCGCAGAACACGGATGAAATGGCGGCCATAGTGATCCGTGATGATTGCGATGAATGCGTAACGCGCACCCCGGCAAATAGTCACCACCGTCAGAAATCTTCCGACGCCGTAGTTCGAAGCACCTGCCGCCGCGAAAAGTACGCTTGTGGTCCATGGAAACGGCACCCCTGTAGAGACGGCAATAGCGCCTGTGCCCCATTTGTGGAAAAAGCTGAGAATCGCATCCAGTTTTCGATGTCCGAACTTGCTGTGCAGGTACACGCACGAGTCCGTCGATTACGAGCGGCTCGTTGATGTTCTGCTGCGAGCCAAGTTCAGGTGGCTTCTCTGTGGATACTTGCACCCCGTCCTGCACAGGCTTGGCAATCCGGTCTGGGCGCGAGACTTGCAAGTATTGTGCGTTCGTGAACAAAGGGGGCGGGACGAGCGAACCGAATGCCTTTGGAGCAACTTTTCCCCAGAGAAGAACAAGAGCCATCATCTTTTGCCGCCGGGTTTGGACGCCAAACTTCTTACCATGGCTGACGCCGCGTCATTATCCTTTCCGGCGCTCAATTCGAGGATTGATGAAGGCTTGGAAACCGTGGCAAAAGATTGGAACGCGGTCGTGCCACATCTTTTGGAGATGAACAGACGGCTGAGCACACCGGGCAAGCGTACCGACCTGCGCAAAGGCGCTCCCGCTGGGCTTACGTGGACGGCTTGGGTTGAATCCAAGCGCAGCAAACTGGGGCGTAACCTGCGCTCGGTGCAGCGCCTACTGCGCGGTAAGACTGAGGCTTCGAAAAACTGGAAAACGAGACCTCACGACATTTTGTCGTTAGGTTCGGAGAGGATTCTCCCCAGCGCGATGGGTATAGCGTTCGAGATGGCACGGCTCATCCTCGAAATGGGTAGCCGCAGTCGAAACACAACCTCGAACAAACGCAAGCTAGAGCGGCTTACCTCGCAATTTCTTTCTGTCGCTGAACGACGATCTCAGCAACGGAGCGATTCAACTCCTGCCGAGCGCATCGGGATCGGCAATCGGACATCGGGTGGCGTGACCCTGACGATGTAAGAGACCCAGACTGATAACGTGTCCTCGGAGTGAGCGGCCATTTTTGGAGAGCGGGCTCAGCCGTTCACGACCGCTGATCCCCGCTCGAAACCCGCGTCAATCTTCTGTCGGCCAGCCTGAATTGCTGCCTCAATCGCGGACTCCTGCGTGGGGAACGTGTCGGGCAGGTAGAATTCAGTTTCCATGACCCCATCCGCATCATGTTCCTCGACGGAGAACTCCGCTGCGAATCCCCCATCCTGTAGTTCGCAAGATCGTGCCACGATAACGTAGCCCTTGTACCCCTGCCTGCTCTTCATGACCGCAACCTTTCAGGCTTCAATTATTGCACTTCGGGGTAGGGAGCTTCCCCTCAAGCCAACGTCGTCCGCCTGTCACTTCTCAAGCTGGAGAGGAGCCCCGAATACCGCCTCTGTGGACGGTCGTTGCGAACCGCGATGCCCAGTGCCTTCTTCTGCCCGACTAGCACGAGCAGCCGCTTGCCCCGCGTGATCCCCACCGCTGGGAACTCCGACCCCTGCGACTTGTGGATCGTGATCGAATATCCGAATGCGTGTCCCACCAGCTATGACGGTCGTTCCACGAACGATCATGCAGCAGATCAAATTAGGGCACAATTACAGATTTGCGCCCTTGCGAAAAAGGGGGCAGGTGTCCACTTCAATCTTCAATCCGTGGACAACTGCCCTTTCTTTTTACACGTTCT
>PLIC01000300.1 GCA_003139995.1 Candidatus Acidiflorens stordalenmirensis
TACAAGGGCTTTCTCTATCAGGCGGCGAGTTGGAAGACCGCACGACGAGTCGTGGCGAAGGTGGAGTTCCATGCCGGGGAGTTGTTCCCGCGCCTGGGGTTCGTCGTGACCAATCTGGAGACGCCGAGCCGGGCGGTGGTGCGGTTCTACAACAAGCGGGGTACGGCGGAGCAATGGATCAAGGAAGGAAAGCAGGCCGTAAAGATGACTCGCCTCTCTTGCCATCGGTTCCGCTCAAATCAAGTGCGGCTGGCATTGAGCCTGCTGGCCTACAACCTGGGGAATTTGTGGCGGCGTCTGGGTTTGCCGAGAGGGATTGAGAACTGGTCGCTCACGAGCCTGCAGCAACGACTGGTGAAGACCGGAGGACGGCTGGTCAAACATGCGCGTTACTACTGGCTACTCTTGGCGGAAGGACATCTGAACCGGTGGCGGTTCGGAGCGATGCTGGGCCGGATCGAGCTACTGCCGGTACCGACGGGATAGAGAGATAGGGTGGTCAAGTCTGCATCGGAAATCGGTCTTACCAGAAGGCTGGGCGAGGAGGAGTGTTGCAAAAACAGGACGCAAGATGGGGCGATTCCGGTCGTGCCGGTGCGGATGGCCAGACCGCCGGGGTACTCCCATGCAAAATCGTTTCACAATGTCGCGAACAGGCGAGATAGGCGTACAATGGTGCCGTTTTCGAAGTCAAAAAGGAGATTCCGGTTTACTTTAAGGAGGAGGAATAAATTTGAAAGACAAAGCAGGATATCTCGTAACTGGTCTCCGCCGTCGGCGGATGGCTTGGCTAAGCATCGTGCTTGTAATCCTGATTGCAGGCTCCGTACTGCAGGCAGCTGCAGCCAGCGGCCAGTATGTTGCCCACAACACGCCGCCCTATGTAGCAAAGGCGAAGAACCTCGGGACCGAAGACCCGTCGAAAACCATCGAAATCAGCGTTTGGCTCAATCCGCACAATCGCAGACAGATGGATGCGCTAGCGCAGCAACTCTACGATCCTACCTCTCCCCATTACCGTCACTTCCTGACTCCTTCACAGATTTCCGCGCGCTTTGCTCCTTCGGCTGACGAGGCCAAGACGGTCCGCGAGTTTCTCGAAAGTCATAACCTGAAGACCGTGCGCATCGGTCCGCACAACTTCTTTGTCAGAGCCCGCGGTACGGTGGGCGATGTGGAATCAGCCTTTCACGTCGTGCTCAACAATTACACTGTGCGCGGCAAAACGGTTCGCGCCAATGACCGCGATCCTTATATCGAGGGCGCCGCCGCACCCCTGGTGCGCTCCATTTCGGGATTGGACAACGGCCAGTATGAACATCCGCTGATGAGCCGGGCCGCCTTGATCGGAAGCAAGCAGGCTGCTGCGGCCAAACCAGCCATGGCGGCCAGCGCGATCACACCCGGCTCCTTGTTCAGTACAAACTGCTTCAATGGAACCGAAACCGATGTATTTTCCAACAACGCCAACGGGTCCCTGCCCATCGCGACTTACAAGGGCAACGTCCTGAATCTGCAATCGTTGACCAGCAATGGTTGCGCCTACACGCCGCCGCCGATCCAGACTGCCTACAATCTCACCGGTCTATACGCCGAGGGATTCGACGGCTCGGGCCAGACCATCGGGATCATCGATTGGTGCGGTTCGCTGACCATCCAGAGCGACGCCAACGCGTTCTCGGCGCAGTTCGGGTTGCCGGCGCTCACTTCGTCGAACTTCGCCATCACCTACATCCCGACGCCCAGTTTCTGCGAGACCGTCGATCAGGTGGAAATTAACCTTGACGTCGAATGGGCTCATGCTGTCGCTCCCGGCGCCAACATCAACCTCATCGTTCCGCCATCCGCTACCTTCCTGGATGTGGACGATGCCGAGTTCACGGCGGTCAGCTACGGGCTGGCAACGGTCATCTCGGGAAGCTACGGTTCCATCGAATCATTTACTCCTCAGAACATCCTCGAAACTGAGAGCTTGATTTCCGAAATCGCCGCCATTTCGGGTATCTCCACCAACTTTGCTACTGGAGACAGCGGCGACTTCAGCGTCGACTTTATCCCTCCGACAGTCCTTGCTCCTGCGGACAACCCCTGGGCCACGGCTGTGGGCGGCATCACTCTGGCCCTTAATCCTGACAACTCGATCGCGTGGCAGGCTGGCTGGGGGAACAACGAAACTCTGATCGCCCAGCAGGGTGCTGTGGCGGATCCGCCTTCGGAAGGGGCTTTCGGCTTTATCGGCGGGTCCGGTGGAGGCCCCAGCAACTGTGCCACACAGAGCGTTGACTCCTACGGAAACATCATTTGCATCGCCGGCTTCCCCAAACCACCGTATCAGAGCAAGCTGCCCGGGAAGTATCGCCAACTGCCTGATGTTTCCTGGCTGGCGGATCCCTTCACCGGGGCCGCCATTGTAATTAGTGTTCCGGGCAGCATTCCGGAACAGGTTTGGCAGGTCTGGGGTGGAACTAGCTTAGCCACTTCTATGTTCTCTGCCCTGTGGGCGATTGCCAACCAGGAAGCGGGCGCTCCTCTCGGCCAGGCCGCTCCCTACATGTATTCGCGCCCGGCGGGTGCCATCTACGATATCGTTCCCGTCAACTCGAAGAACAATGTCAGGGCTTCCATCGTGGATAGCTCCGGCACCACGAAATACATCCCAATTTCGATTATGGGTGGAGAGGGATACAGCAACTTCGTCAGCGCCCTTTGGGACTACGCCTTCTACCAGGACACGGCGCTGGTCCTCTCCTTCGGCGCCGACTGCAGCCAGGCTCCCGGCTATGGTTTCATCACGCAGTGCAACGCAAGCTGGTACCTGCACACCAAGGTGGGCTGGGATAACGTGACCGGCGTGGGAGTCCCGAACGCCAAGGCGTTCGCCGACTCCTTCGCGCCCAAGCCTGCTGTAAAGAAGTAAGACGCTCCGCTTAACCCGCCTCCGCCGTTTTTCGACGGCGGAGGCTTTTCTTTAGCATGCTCTATCGCGCTCCGGCTCCAGTTCTTTTTTCCGCGGCGCCCTGCTGGCGCAGAAACTGCAGCGCGGCTTTGGCTTCGAGCGGCTGCGAGAAGTAATATCCCTGCCCGAATTCGCATCCTAATTCAATCAAGCGCTCTTAATACTGTTTTCAGCTTGTCATTCCTGTTTCAACCTGCCCCAGCAGGCCCGTTGCTCGTGATGAGAATGATTCCCTTTAAAGATGTAACCCTGGGTTCGACCGTCGAGACATTGGAAATGTAACCTTCAACTCGAGAACCGGTGCGAGTACCCACTACTCTGCCCTGCACTAGGACCGCAGTGGTACCGGTTCGATCCTGCCGAGCAGCAGAATGTAGCCCGCGATTCCGATCAGGAGATACACCGCTGCCAGGAGAAAAGCCCATCCGAAGGAATGTTGTGCCGAGATCAGATAACCGGTCACGATCGGCGCGGCAATACCAGAGATTTGATTCGAAAAATTGATAATTCCACCGACCGTTCCCACGCTGCCACGGGGCGCAATGAGCGAAACGATAGACCAGCCAACAGGGGCGGCGGCGGCGAGACCACCGATCGAGAGACTAATCCAGATAAGAGCCCGGGTAGGACTATGCGCATCGGCGGCCCCCAGTATTCCTAGACCGCATGAAGTGCCCCCCACAAGCAGTACTTTGCGAACACGGTTCCCGTCCCATCCTCGCTGAATCATCCAATCCACAAGCCAGCCGCCGACGACTAAGTCTGCGATCGTCGCGAAGAGCCACGGGACTCCTGTGTACAGGAATGAGTGAAGCAGGTCAATGTGGAGAGCAGACGACAGATAACTAGGCAGCCAGGTCAGCAAAAGATAAAAAACATAATTATAAGAGCCAAATCCGACAGCAAGACCGAGCACCTTGCGTTGTTTAAAGAGATAGCTGAGGGATGCTTGTTGAGTTTCAATCTTTTCCCGAATCTGTGGAACGGTGCCTTCATTAATATATTTCCACTCGGCGTGGCCCAACTGCGGGTCGTCCTTCGGATCGCGGTACACTCGCCAGAACAATAGAAAGTAGGCGAAGCTGATCAACCCGGTTGTGGCGAAGCTCCAGCGCCACCCAAATTTAAGCAGAAGAATTCCGATCAGAGGCACGCCGATGGCCGAGGCGAACTTAGCCGCCGAATCGAATATGGACATCGCGAAGCTTCGCTCCTTCGGCGGAAACCAGTAGCCGATCGCTTTCGCATTCGCAGGAAAGGTGGGGGCCTCGCCGACCCCTAGCAGGAACCGCGCTGAAAACAATCCGCCAAGTCCAGGAGTGACCGCCGCCCCGAACGAAGCGATGCTCCACAAGAAGGTGCTGATCCGGCCGATACGACGTATACCGAACCGATCCAGCAGAACTCCAATCGGAAGCTGGCAGATGGCGTAGGTCCAGTTGTAGGCACCCGAAAGATACCCGAACGCGACATCTGAAATGCCGAAGGTGGTGTACAGCGCCGCATGCGAAACCGAAAGATTGACCCGGTCGAAGTAGTTGACGAGCACGCCTAGCGCAAGCAGCCACGCGATACGCCAGCGGCGCTGAGGCGCTCGTAATGGGTTGGTCGGGGTCACAGTCGTCGCATGAGTTCTGTGGGAGCGGCTCAGCTCCTATCCGCTTCACGTAAGCGAGCGGCAGCGTCTTCGGGGGTAATGTCGCGCTACGGAGTCGCGAGCATTTTAATCGAAAAAGCCCGTATTGGCGCATATCGGCTCGAAGCGTACGGCACACTTTGCGGCACACCTTGCACGCCCCGGCTGGGCCGTTTTGGGCAACTGATTCCGAGGTCAGCCGTACGCTTTCCGATGATGGCGGCAAGACACGATAGGCAGAATATGTTCACGATCCTAGCCAAAGTAAGGGGACGAGACCCAGCGCGGCAAGAGCTACCAGAAGCGCGAGGCTCTGCACACCAGTCTTCCGGTCGGCCAGGCTGTAGGCGTAAATCCCTTTCACGAGGTTGTTGCTGGCAGCGGCGATTAGAACTGCCGCCGCCGCAACTTTCAAAGGTGTGAGTGCACCCGCTGCCTGGGTCATACCCATGATGAACGGATCTACGTCGGTAACACCCATGATGGCGGCCAGAGTATTCACTCCCGTTCTTCCAAGATAAGTGACGGCCAACTGGGTAGCTACCAGCATTGCCAGAAACAACCCTGCGAAGAGAAACGCTGCGAGCAGTTCGAGTGGATTGTTGGGTTCGAACTCCCGCTGTACTGCCTGAGCACTTGGATCCGCCCAGCGCGCCCAGAGCCAACCGATGCCGGCCGCCAGACCGGCCAGTACCAGAAAAGGGATCGCCAGCAAAGACATCAGTTGTCGGTTGAAAAGGGCCAGCAGCGCGACCAAGCGCAAGTACATCACGCCGGAGGCGATCAAGATGCCCCCCGCGAAGAGGTGGGGATGCGGTTCACGAGCGGCTCGGCGCGCCATCACGACCGTCGTGACGGTCGATGAATACGCCCCGCCCAGCAACGCTGCCAGCACGACCCCGCCATGTTCCTTCGTCAACTTCTGCAGAACGTAACTGCCGTACGAGATCGTGCTGACCGCAACCACGACCAGCCAGGTCTTGAAAGGATTGATGTGAAACCGGCTAAATTCCTGATTCGGCAATACGGGCAGGATGACGCCGGTCAAAAGCAGAAACTTGGCGAAGGTAAGAATTTCCTGCGGAGCGACGCGAACGGCAAGCTTCTCAAGCGCTGCTTTGAGATCGAGTAACAGCAAGCTGGCAACGCTCAGCGTGGTAGCAATCCAGAAATGTCCGTAACAGACGAGCGCTCCCACCAGGAATGTCGTGAGACCTGACATTTCTGAGGTGACACCGGCGGCTTCAGGAGAGGAAAGCTTGTGCCAGTAAGACAAAAGCAAGAATCCGGCGATCACCACAAAGCCGATCGTCAGCGGCAGCAGTTGCGCGCCCGAGATAAGAGCCATGGAATAACCAATCAGGCCGATGAGCGGGAATGTGCGCACTCCTCCGAAGGAGTAAGAGCCTCCTGCCGCCTTGTGCTCCTCCCGTTCCAGTCCTATCAGAAAGGACAAAAACAGAACCAGAACGATCTTCAGAGCCTCGGGCGGCAGCCGCTGGTAGAGTTCCACTAGAGGTGCGCCTCCCAGCAGACTGCTACCCGGCGGGCCTTGGAGCGCATGTCTCCAGTGCAGCCATAGGGAGTGCAGTCATCCATCGTTGAGTCTCCGAATACCCTGGGGAACAGCTCGCGTGTCATGCGGCACTAACCCTATATATCGCCTTCCCCCATTTAACCCTGTCCCAAATCCTCTCGTGGACAAAGTACCCAACTGTCGTGTACACGTTGCTCACCACCATGAATCCGAGGGCCATCTTAACTTTTCCCGTAAACCGGAATTTCCTTCTTGACTTCAAAAACGGCATTCATTGTATATCCATCTCGCCCGCTCGCGATATCGTAAAACGATTTTCATTGGGAGTACTCCCCACGGTCTGCCATCCGTACCAGTATTGCCGAGATCGCCCCATTTGTGGCCTACTTTTGCAACACTTGTCCTTACTCTACAACTCGCTGTAGACGATTCCGCTGCCGACCTGACCACTATCTATCTATCCCGTCGGTACCGGGAGCAGAGCGATCCGGCCCAGCATCGCCCCGAACCGCCGCCGCGTCAGATGTCCTTCCGCCAGCAGTAGCCAGTAGTAACGCGCATGCTTCACCAGCCGCCCTCCGGTCAGCACCTCGGTCTCGAACCAATGCAGGCGCGAAGGCAACGCTGCCCCGTGATCCCAGATCTTCTCGGAGCCGATCAACCGGAACGTCGGATCTTGCGACAGTCGCTCCGCATCGTTCACATCCTCGGATCCTGCCAGCCGACTGTAGATGGACTGTCGCAGCAGGTCGGGACAATTTCCGGTGATCTGGGGCGATTTCGGCACATGTTTTACTAGGAAATCCTAGGACAAAACTCGCTCCAAATAGCGCTGTCGTTTGCTCCGGCTTGCGATCACCCGTTCACGACTGCCGATCCCCGCTCAGACCCCACATCAATCTTCTGCCGCCCAGCCTGAATTGCGGCGGCAACCGCCAATTCCTGCGAACGCGCGAGCTGGGTGTAGACTGGGTGCCGTTCTTGAAGTTAAGAAGGAGATTGTGGAGTCTGACTAAGGTCTTCTTTCCTTAGTTGTAAACAACAAACACGATAGTCGAACCGGCTACAGATTCTGTTGGTGAGGTGATTTGGTGCCAGACTGGGCCATTTTGAATAGCCCCGGTTTTAACTTCCAAGACGCTGGGTCTGCACCCAGAACGTCGCGCGGCGCGGACAAGAATGCCTCTTCGGAAGAAGAACTGCGATTTCTAATCAAGAACAAGAGGTGCGCCCGTGATTGAACGACTTAAGGAAACTGGAGGAGCCGCATTCGGTTTTAAGGTGGCCGGAACACTGTCGGACGAAGACCTCAAAGCATTCGAGCCGCAGCTTGAATTCTTCATCGCACAACATAAGGAGCACCCGATCGGCATCCTCGCGGACCTTACAGAAATGCACGGAGCCGAATGGAAGGCACGCTGGGAGGATCTTCGGTTTCTCCAAAAGCACACCAACCATATCGCTCGGATGGCGGTTGTCGGAGCGCATCGTTGGGAAGAGGTTGTGGACATTATCACCGCGGGAGCCGCCATTCTGCAGTCCGAGACGCGTTACTTCGAATCCTCCGGAATCCAACACGCGTGGCAATGGGCGAGGACCGCGAAACACGCTGAAGACGCTCCTGTCCGGATAATCTCGCCGGCAACAGGGATCTGGAAGGATTACCGCCCAGAGTTTATGGGTGTGTAATCCCAAAAGCGTGGAAAGAAAAGCCCGGCCTGCTTGTCAGTCCTGATCGAAACTCTCAGATTTGCGCTCTTGCGAAAAAGGGGGCAGGTATCCACTTCAATCTTCAATCCGTGGACAAGTGCCCTTTCTTTTTACACGTTCTCGATTGGGGTCTCTTGATTGAGATACAGGCAACGGCTGGTATCGGTTAGTGTTTGCCGCCCACTGCGTGACCGCGTCCATCACGCACTTCGTTCCCTTTGAAGTGGGCAACCTTATCGACACGCTTTCCCGGCTCGGGTTTGTCGCCACGGTTTGGCTTTGGGCCCTTATAGCCGTGCTCAGGATGGAAACGGTTATTTACGTGGCCTTGGAAGTTGGCAGCGCCATGAAACCACGGGCCAGCGCCAATGAAGATGCCACCCGAAAACCATTCCGAGCCGTAGTAGCCGTAGGGGGCGCAGTCGTATGGAGCGACGTCATAGTAACCGTAGGGACATTCAGGCGCGACTCCGATGTC